>NZ_JAHXBG010000008.1:300000-475378 GCF_020103725.1 Hyalangium gracile
GCGCTGGAGTAGGCCTCGAAGAGCCATGAGGCCAGCCACGAGCCGGTGTCTGTCTGCTGCCTCCACTGGCCGAGCGGGAGCAGCTCCAGCGTGATGGAGTGCTGATCCGAGTGGGACAGAGCCCTCAGGATGCGCCGCAGGAAGTAGACCTCCGCCAGCGCGTCCAGCAGCTGCTCGCGCGAGACGACCCGCACCGGCTCGAAGGCCCGCCGATCGAAGAGGCGGATGCGCCCCATGATGCCCTTCTCCGCATCCGAGGGGTGGTCCTCGATGCCGAAGCGCTCCACCTCGATCATCTCCCGCGCCTCCTCCTCGGGCGCTCGCGCGAGCGCCTCCAGCCGCCCCTCGAACTCCTCCAGGTGCAGCCGCATCGCGTCCAGCGTGTAGAGCGACTCGGCGTGGTCCCTCTCGCCGGCCTGCAGCCTCGCGAGGTGGAAGCGGACCTGCTCGGACAGCGCGCCCAGGTTCTCGCTCCTCCGGATGCGCTGCACCTCCTCGCGCACCTCCAGCACCTTCTCGCGCAGCTTCGCCACCGGGAGCGACAGCAGGGGCTCGAGCGCGAAGCCCTCCGTCACCGGCTCGCGCGGCACCAGCGCGTCCGCCTGCACCTCGAAGCGTCCGTCCAGGGTGTAGAGCTGGAACAGCCGCATCAGCGACTGCGGCCCGCGGATGATGGCCTCCGAGAGCACCTGGCCGACCTTCTCCTCCAGGTAGCGCTTGAGCGGCCGCGCGCCCAGCGTGGCGTCGAAGGACTCCTCCACGATGCGCCGCTTCACCGCGTCATCCGCCGAGACGAAGATGTTGCGCGACGTCAGCCCGCGCCGCGCCAGCAGCCGCGCCAGCTCCTTCTCCACCACCTTCTCCCCGGACTCCCGAGACAGCGGCGAGAAGTGGACGATCTGATCGATGCGGTTGAAGAGCTCCGGCGGGAAGAACTCGCGCACCGCCCGGTCCGAGTCGAGCGCCACCGACTTCGCGTCCTGCTGGCCGATGCCCACCGCCGCCTTCTGCCGGGCGCCCAGGTTGCTGGTCATCACGATGACCGTGTGCGTGAAGTCCGCCGTCTCTCCCGAGGCGTCGGTGAGCCGGCCCTCGTCGAACGTCTGCAAGAGCGGGTTCAGCAGGGCGGGGTGCGCCTTCTCGATTTCGTCCAGCAGCACGAGCGAGAAGGGCTGCTCGCGGATGAGCCGCGTCAGGCGCCCCTCCGGCTGCCACGCGTCCCCGGTGAGCCGCGCGACGGCGTCCGGCGTCTGGAACTCGGCCATGTCGAGCCGCACCATGCGCGACGCGTCCCCGTACAGGTAGCTGGCCAGGGCGCGCGCCAGCTCCGTCTTGCCGGTGCCCGTGGGGCCGGTGAACAGGAAGACGCCATAGGGGCGCCGGGGATCCGTGAGCCCGGAGTGGATGCGCACGATGAGATCGCGCGCCACCCCCACCGCCTCCGGCTGGCCCATCACCTTGCGCGTGAGGGAGGCCTGGACTTCGTCCGGATCCAGCCGCTTGTTCGGGTGGAGCAGGAAGTCTGGCAGGCCCGTGCGGCGCGAGAGGTGCTCGAAGAGCATGCCGGAGTCCACCTCCCGATCGCTGCCGCCGAAGTCCACCGCCAGCTCGCGCAGCAGGTCCAGCGCCTTGCCTGGCAGCGCCGCCCCGGCGAAGAGCGAGCTGGCCTGCTCCAGCAGCGTCGGGAAGAGCGTGGGCTCCCAGCTCACGGAGTGGCGCTGCTCCAGCTCCCGGGACTCGTGCAGCATCATCCGCAGCGTCTCGTCCGCGCTGGTGGGGCGCACGTGGAGCTGGGTGAAGAGCGCCGCGAAGGAGGGCGCGTCCGCCTCCAGCCGCTGGAGCTGATCCGGCGTCACCGCGCCCACGAGGGTAATCTCTCCTCGCGCCAGCGGCCCCTGGAAGAAGAGGGCGAGGTTGGCGTCGCTGTCCCTCGAGCGGCCGATGCGGCCGAAGGCGTGCAGGTCCTCGATGAAGAGGATGCGCCGTCCTCCGCGCGCGTCCTCCAGGAGCTTCAGGCAGCGCTGCTCCCAGTCGCCGACGTAGCTCATGCCGGCGATGATGCGCTTGCCCGCGAGCGTCCAGCTCTCCGTCACCTTGTCCAGGTTGCGGTGGCTGCGGAAGTCCTCGGCCTCGAGCTGGTCGGCCACGAAGTGCTTGAAGAGCGTCCGCTTGCCCGCGCCCGGCGGGCCCACCAGCAGCACCGGCGTGCGGCGCTCGCCTCCGAGCAGCAGCTGGAGCTGCTCGCGGTACGGGCTGCGCGGCATCCCGATGTCGAGCGTCTCCTCCGCCGCCTGGAGGGTGAGGTTCGTCCCCAGGTTGTTCAGCACCTGGAGCCCGCCGGACTTGTTCTTCTTCTTGCCGAAGCGATCCTTCAGCTCGAGGTCCTCCCACGGGCCCTTCTGCTTGCCGAGCTGGTCGAGCAGCGACTTCGGCCGCGCCACGAAGGAGACGGCGTGCAGCTTGTCCTTGCGGCCGGAGCGCAGCTGCTCGAGCTCGTTCGAGCCCAGCTTCGCCCAGGCGCGCGTGAAGAAGGCCTTGGCCTGGTCCTCGAGGCCGAGCTCCGGATCGACCGGGAACCACTCGTCCTGGCGCGCCGGGTGGTAGGCGATGGTCAATGGCTCGGTGCGCGTGCGCATGCGCGGCTCGAGGATGAGCGGGAAGAGGCCGGCCAGCTTGCGCGTCTCGGTGTCGGCGTGGACGCGCTTGAAGTCCAGCTCGAGCCGCACACGCTCCAGGCGGATGCCGCGCGGCATCTGGAAGTACGTCAGCTCGCGCACCGGCAGCTCGCCGATGACGGTCCGCAGCTCATCCACGAGCTTGCGCTGCAGCTTGACGGAGTTGCGCCCCGAGCGCGTGCGCGTGTGCGGCCCGAGCGCCAGCGTGGTCCACTCGAGCCCCGAGGGCCCCTTGTTCTCGTAGACGGCGATGGCGAGGTTCATCGCTTCGCCTCCCGGACCTTGTCCAGCTCGAAGGAGAAGACGCTCGAGTGGTCGAGCCCTCCGGAGCGCTCGGCCTGATCGATGTGCTCCAGCAGGATGAGCTCGAGATCCTGGAAGTAGCCTCGCGTGCCGAGGCGCAGCCGCCGCGCGCCGCTGCACAGCTCGAGCTTTCCGTCGGGGAGGTGGTCGCGGACGGCGGGCATGAGCCGGAGCTCCTTGAGGGGTGGCGGCGTCGGGGGGAGGGCGGGCGCCTGCGAGAGCTCCTTCTCGGACAGGCTGCTGCGCATGGCCACGGGCCTGACGGTGAGCAGGGCCGGCTCCTCGCTTCCTCCCGCAGGCGGCAGGCGGTGCAGCCCCGCCTCGAGCGCGAGGAACACCCCGGCGTTCGGTCCGCGCACCGACAGCAGCAGCTCGCCGAAGGTCCGCGTGGGGCTGGCCACCGCCTGCTGGAGGGGCTCGAGCGGGAGGGGATCGCCCCACTTGCGCTTGCGCTCACTGGTCTTCAGCGTCACGGACGGGCGTCCGTCCATCACCCACCCTCGTCGGGGCGCGTCCTCGAGCAGCGGCAGGAGCCAGTGCCGGAAGGCGCGGCCGTCGCCGTTCTCCTGGACCACCAGGGTGATGTCGTCGCGCCGGGGCACCAGCGCGAGCAGCACCGCGGGCAGCTGTCTGCGAAGGGCCTCGAGCTGCTGGTTGGCGTCCTCCACGAAGGGCTCGACGTCCTGTTGCTCGAACAGCGCCAGCAGCGCCAGCTCCTCGGCGGCCACGAGCGCCGCGCGCAGCTGCTGCACGCTCCGCCACAGCCCGTCCAGCCGGTGATGCTCTCCGCGCAGCTGGCCCAGGGTGACGGCGCCGGGGCCTCGCTCGTCCCGGTCGCCCTGGGAGAGCTGGGCCACCAGGAAGCCGATCTGCTCCTCGAGCTGCACCACCGCGTCGAGCCGGAAGATGGCGTCGATGGCCCCCCGCTCCGCCCGGAGCTCGCGCACCAGGTAGAGCTGGTTGCGCGTCGCCCGGGGGCTGCCCTTCTGGAGCGCCACGGACAGCGCGCCGTCGCGCAGGGTGACGTCCACGCGTCCTCCCTGGAGCTCCGGTCCCGCCGCCGAGAGGGCTCGGGCCACGGGGACGACGAGCTGCTGGTCCAGGTGCCGGCGCATGGCCCGGGCGCCGTAGGCCTCCTGGTAGCCGGAGGCGGCCAGGGCAGCGGTGGCCTCGGGCGGCAGGTCAAGGGTGATGCCGCGCTGGATGAGCCCGCGCCGCTGCCGCAGCTTCTCCACGCCGAGCCTGGCCACCTCCGCCACCTGCTCGGAGGTGAGCGCGTGGAAGGGGATGATCTGATCGATGCGGTTGACCAGCTCGGGGCGGAAGTGCCGGTGCACCTCGCGCAGGTAGTGCGTGGTGTCGTCCGCCGCCGCCGCGCCGATGCCGATGGGGCTGCGCCGGTGGGCCGCTCCCAGGTTGCTGGTCAGGATGATGAGGGCGTTGTGGAACCAGGCCGTCTGCCCTCGGGCATCCGTGAGCCTCCCTTCGCCGCAGACCTGGAGGAGCAGATCGAACACGGCCGGGTGGGCCTTCTCGATCTCGTCGAGCAGGAGCACGCAGAAGGGCTGCTGGCGGACGCGCCGCGTGAGCAGGCCCTCGCCCTGGGCGTTGCCGCGGATGAGGCGGTCGGCGGCCCAGGCGTCCATGTACTCGCTCATGTCGAAGCGGAACAGCCGGTCCGGCGAGCCGAAGAGGAACATGGCCAGCAGCCGCGCGAGCTCCGTCTTCCCCACGCCCGTGGGGCCCACGAAGAGGAAGGTCGCCAGCGGCTTGCCCTGGGGCTGCAGGCCCGCCTTGACCATGCACAGCGTCTCCACCACCCGGCGCACGGCGAGCTCCTGGCCGATGAGCTGTCGGCGGAAGTACGCCTCCACGTCTCCGGCGAGCAGGGCCCGGTCTTCTCGCAGGAGGAACTCGGGGACTCCCGTCTTCAGGCTGAAGAGGGAGTAGACGCGCTCGCGGGTGAGCACGGGCGTCTTTCCGTCGCCGGTGCGCTCCTGCTGGACTCCGGCGCGCATCTCTTCATGGAGCCGGAGCGCCTTGCCGGGCAGGGCGCGGCTGGGCAGGTAGCGCTCGGCCAGCTCCACCAGCGGCTCCACGGCGTTGTCGGCCAGCGTCGGCCGGGTGGGCTCCGCCTGCCGCTGCCAGGTGACGCGGGCTCGGAGGGCCTCGCAGGTGGCCTTGGCTCCGAGCGGCTCCAGGCGCACGCGGCTCAGGGTGGCGAAGAGGCCCGGGTGCCGGCTCTCGAGCAGGTCGAGCGACTCGGGGACGAGCTCGCCCAGGAAGCGGACCTTTCCCTCCTCGAGGAAGGGCTTCATGGCGCCGGGCAGATCGATGGACTCGGTGGAGTGCTGGGCGAGCAGCTCGCCGAGGTTCTCGAAGTAGAGCACGGCGTCCAGGTCCTGCGCGGCGCGCATCACTCTCAGGACGCGCTCCTGCCACTGGCCGAAGCCGGACATGCCGGCGATGAGCCGCGAGCCGCTCGTGGCGTACACGCGGCGCTCGCGGCCCGCCTTGCGCTCCGCGCGCAGCCAGGCGTAGAGCAGCTCCGTCTTGCCGGAGAGCTCCGGGCCGACGACGAGCACGCCCTGTCGCTTCTCGCCGCCGAGCAGGTTGGACAGGAGCGCCAGCTCGGTGTCCCGGCCGGTGAGGGGCGGGCCGCGCCTGGACTCGGGCCGCTCGTGCATCTCGGTGGAGACGGAGAGGAGGACCTCGTGGGCCTGCTCTCGCACGAGCTTCTCCTGCAGCTTCTTCCGGGCCTGGCGGGCCTTCTCGCTGAACGCATCCGGGCGGCGGAGCCTGAGCTGCACGGTCTCCAGTGACAGGGCCTTCGGCGGCAGCAGCCGGAGGTACTCGTGGGAGGTGGGCTGGCGGGCGGCGAGCAGGCGCTCCACGTCGGCGCGGACGAGCTCGAGGACGTCCTGGTTGCGGCCCACGTAGACGGTGTGGTCGAGCGCGGGGACGAAGGCCCAGGTCTCCTGGGGGAGCGGCACGACGACGGTGGCCAGCTCGAGCGTCTGGGGCTTGAAGAGGCGCTTGGGGAGGTCCGCGCGCGGCGCGAGCACCTCGAGCATCTCGATGCGGACCTCGTCCGGCAGGGCGAAGTGGGAGAGGACCTCGGGCTCGGCGCGGGAGAGGTAGTCCTCGAGGAAGAGGCGCTGCTCGGAGAGGCAGGCTTCCTGGGTGGGGGCGTGGCTCGTCAGCGCGGGCGCGGCGACGGGAAACGCCTGGTGGTTTCCGTTCCAGAGCTGCTGACAGAGGAGCGGGGTGGCGAAGTCGAGGGTCCCGGTGGCGTCGGAGGAGGCCATGTGGCTGCCATCCTATGCCGGACTCCTCCGGCCGTCCTGTCGGTGAAGGCCACGACGACGACTCGCGCCGTCACCTCCGCGCCCGTCGAGTTCAGGTAGCTCACCGGGGTGAAGCCTGTGCTCGCCGGCACGAACTTCTTGCTGCTGTTGCAGACCAGGTTCCCACCTCCGAGACGCCTCAGCGTGGTGCCCTCGCGAGCAAACCAGTCCACGTAGCCCCGATCGCTGCTGAGCAGGCAGTCGCCGTAGGTGGTATCCGCGGTGACCCGGACGTTGTTTGCCACACGCCACGCGTCACCGAAGAAGCCGTAGTCCTGGAAGTTGAGCTGGCTCAGCGTCGCTCCGGGCGAGTAGAGCATCGGCACGTTGTAATGCCATCACGTAGCTCCCCACCGCCTCGGCCACCGCGTTGCGCCGCGCCGCGTTGGTCCGGAGATCCCAGATCGAGCACTCGATGCTGGTGCTCGGCGATGGCGCCTTCTGGACGTGGGGCAGCACCACGGACGGCCAGCTGGGGGTCGAGCTCCAACCCGCTGGAACGGGTGGACGGCGACGGCCCGGTGCGCTTCACTTGCGGGGGATGACTCCCGACGAAGCCGAGAAGGTGCTGGCGGACACGGACGTGGTGCCCTGCTTCGAGGCCCCGCTGGCCGATGCCCGCGCGCTGGTGGAAGCGTGCCTGTCCGCGAACGTGCCCGCCCAGGTGCACCGCGAGGCGTGCAGCAAGCCGAACTGCTCCCCGAAGTTCCAGGTGCTCGTCCGCCGGGAGGACGCTCCCCAGGTGGCGGGGCTCCTCCAGCGGCGGTGGTTGGACAGCGTCCGGCGCGAGGGGCTGGTCGACGTGCCGGAGACCCCGCTCGCGGTGCCCGAGGAGGGCGAGCCTCCGTGTCCGGCCTGCGGCACCGCCGCGCCCCTGGTCTCCGGCGCGTGCAGTGACTGCGGCCTGCAGCTGGAGTAGGGCGCCCTTCCCAGCAGGCGCCCCGCTTCGCTCAGCGGGTGGCTACTCGAAGCTCAGGGGCGAGCCTTCCTCCGCGATGCCCTCCTCCCGCCAGACGTGCCCGAATCCCTCGGGTTCGAACTCAGCTGGTCTGCTTGTCATACCAGTTCGGTACCGGTCCGCTCAGAGGCCTCCTCCATGGCCAGGCAGCTCAGTGCTCCTCGTTCAAGAGGGCGGTACGCTCTCCGCGAGCGTCAGGAAGACGGAGGCCTTACCTGCCGCGGCTTCGTGTCCCAGCTGGACTTCACGGGCGAGGGGATCAGCATCGCGCCTGGCGGGCAGCCCAGGGGACACCCGCCCGTTACCCTCCCGTGTTCCGATGATTGACCGACGGTCCGCCGAAATAGGCATGGCCTTCCGGGGCTTTTCCGGACAAGGGGTGAGCGCGGTTGCCCCTGTCACCTTGGGAATGGATGGATGAACCCGCCGTCTCCGGTCCCGCATGTCCCACGCGCCGAGGAAGCCGAGCGACAGCACCTGCTCGGACTCTTCCTCCAGGCGCCTGGATTCCTGTGCTTTCTGCGCGGCAGGGAGTTCGTCGTCGAGCTCGCCAATGCCGCCTGGTTCCAGTGGGCGGGCCACCGCGACATCCTGGGCAAGCCGGTGCGCCAGGCCCTGCCCGAGCTGGAGGCCCAGGGGTGGTTCGAGCTGCTCGAGCGTGTCTTCTCCACCCGGGAGCCTGTCGTCCGCCGGGGCATGAGGGTGCTCCTGCGGCGCACGCCCGAAGCCGCGCCGAGCGAGGCCTTCGCCGATGTCATCCACCAGCCCATCGTCGACGCCGCCGGAGCGTGCACGGGAATCCTCATCCAGGGCACCGACGTCACCCAGCGGCAGCAGGAGCAGCACGAGCAGCAGGAGGCGGCGGAGCGCTATCGCGCGCTCTTCTCATCCATCGATGACGGCTTCTGCCTCATGCAGCTCCTCTTCGACGAAGCGGGCCGCCCCATCGACTACCGCTTCCTGGAGGCGAACGCCGCGTTCGAGGAGCACACGGGGCTGAAGGGCGTCGTGGGCAGGTCGGCCCGCGAGCTCGTTCCCGACCTGGACGCGTCCTGGTTCCAGCTCTACGGCAAGGTGGCCCTCACCGGAGAAACCGTGCGCTTCGAGAACCATGCTCCCGCGATGGGCCGCTGGTTCGAGGTGTACGCCAGCCGCGTGGGCAGGCCCGAGCTGCGCCAGGTGGCGCTCGTGTTCAAGAACATCACCGAGCGCAAGGCGGCGGAGGCGAAGCTGCAGGAGAGCGAGGCCCGCTTTCGCAACATGGCGGACCACGCGCCCGTCATGCTCTGGGTGACGGACACCCGGGCCCAGTGCATCTACCTCAATCAGCAGTGGCTGTCCTTCACGGGGCAGACGGCCGAGACGGGCCTGGGCCTGGGGTGGCTCGAGGCCGTCCATCCGGACGACGCCCGGAGAGCGGGGGCCATCTTCCTGGCCGCCAACGAGAAGCAGGAGTCGTTCCGGCTCGAGTACCGCCTGCGCCGCAAGGACGGCGAGTACCGGTGGGCCATCGACGCGGCGAGCCCTCGCTTCGGGCCCGACGGGGAGTTCCTGGGCTACATCGGCAGCGTCATCGACATCACCGAGCGCAAGCAGGCCGAGGAGGAGCGCGAGCTGCTGCTGCGGCGCGAGCAGACCGCGCGCGCGCAGGCGGAGGAGGCCAACCGCCTCAAGGATGAGTTCCTCGCCACCGTCTCCCATGAGCTGCGCACGCCCCTGACGGCCATGCTCGGCTGGGTGCAGATGTTGCGCTCGGGGATGCTGACGGAGGACAAGCGCGACAGGGCGCTGGCGACGGTCGAGCGCAACGCCCGCTCCCAGGCCCAGCTCATCGAGGACCTGCTCGACGTCAGCCGCATCCTCGCGGGCAAGCTCAAGCTGGAGGTGGAGTTCGTGGACGTGGGGAGCGTGGTGGAGGCGGCGATGGAGACGGTGCGCCCCGCGGCCGAGGCCAAGGGCATCCGCCTGCAGGTCGCGCTCGACTCCACGTGCAGCATCATGGGGGATGCCGCGCGGCTGCAGCAGGTGGTGTGGAACCTGCTGTCCAACGCGGTGAAGTTCACTCCCAAGGGCGGCCGGGTGCAGGTGCTGGTGGAGCGGCGCGACTCTTCGGTGGAAGTCACCGTGGCGGACACGGGCCGAGGCATCCCCCAGGACTTCCTGCCGCACGTCTTCGAGCGCTTCCGCCAGGCGGAAGGGGGCACGACGCGCCAGGCGGGCGGGCTGGGCCTGGGCCTGTCCATCGTCAGGCACCTGGTGGAGGCGCAGGGCGGCACGGTCAGCGCCGCCAGCGACGGGGAGGGCCAGGGCGCCACCTTCGTCGTGCGCCTGCCGCTGTCGGTGGCGCGGCGGCGGGAGCCCCTCGTGCCTCCCACCTTGCGAGCGGAGGTGGAGAAGGCCGGCCTGCTCTGTCCGCCGGAGCTCGAGGGGCTGCGGGTGCTCGTCGTGGACGACGAGGCGGACACGCGCGAGCTGCTGCGCACCATGATCTCGGGCTGCAAGGCCCGGGTGCGCACGGCCGCGTCCGTGGCGGAGGGGCTGCGGGCCCTCCAGGAGGAGATGCCGGACGTGCTCGTCTCGGACATCGGCATGCCGGAGGAGGACGGGTACTCCTTCATCCGCAAGGTCCGAGCGCTCGCCCCGGCCGGCGCGGGCCAACTGCCCGCCGTGGCCCTGACGGCCTATGCTCGGGTGGAGGACAGGACGCGCGCGTTGCTGGCCGGCTTCCAGAGCCACGTGCCCAAGCCCGTGGAGCCCCTCGAGCTGCTGGCGGTGCTGGCCTCGCTCGCCGGGAGGGTGGGGGGCACGTGAGCCCAGGGTTTCGATGGCGGCCTCGAGAACGGGCTGTTAGGAAGGCGCTCATGCTCCCGCAGACCTCTCCGCCCTGAATCTCCCGCCGCCGGTGGACGGCTGCCTTGCTGGCGGTGGCGTTCACCGACGAGCTCGTCACCGGTGTGGTGCCCGCCGGTGCGCCGGAGCTCCTGAGCACCTTCGAGCTGACGCCTGCGCGGGCCGCGGGCTGGACGCTGGTGGCCTTCCAGGTGCTCGGCGCGGTGCTGGAGCCCCCGCTGCTGGCGCTGGCGCATGGCCGTCGCGAGCGGCGGATGCGGTCGGCGGGGCTCTGGCTCATGGCGCTCACCATGCTGGCGGCGGCGCTGGCGCCCTCGTACTGGCTGCTCCTGGTGGCGCTGATGCTCTATGGGCTGGCCAGCGGGCTGGGAGTGAACCTGGCACAGGCGGCGCTCGTCTCCGGGAACCCGGGACGGAGCGAGGTGGTGCTCGCGCGGTGGTCGCTGCTGGGGCTCATCGGCGATCTGCTCGCCCCTGCCGCGTTGGCCGTCTCGGTGGCGCTGGGCCTGGGCTGGCGGGGCGCGCTGCTGGCGGTGGGGGCGCTGGCGACGGTTCAGGCCCTGGCGGCGCTGCGAGCACCGGGAGCGGGAGGGGACACGAGCCAGGCGCCAGACGTCACCGTGCGCGAGTCCCTGCGAGCCATCGTCCGGAGCCGACCGCTCCTGGCCTGGTCGTTGGTGACGGTGCTGTGCGGGCTGATGGACGAGGTGCTCGTCGCGTTCGGAGCGCTCTCCCTGAGCGAGCGCCTGGGCACGGATGCCACCGGTCGGGCCGCCATCCTCTCGGCCTGGGTGCTGGGGGGACTGCTCGGCTCGGTGCTGCTCGAGCGCCTGGCATCGCGCTTCCGGCCCTCCACGCTGCTGGCCGTCTCGGGGCTGGGCTGCGCCGCCGCGTACTCGGCGTGGCTGGCCGCGAGCACCTGGCTCACCAGCGCGGTGACGCTCGGAGTGGCGGGGGTGTTCGCGGCGGCCCACTACCCGCTGCTGCGGGCCCGAGCCTTCGCGGCCATGCCGGAGCGGCCGAACGTGGTGCTGGCGGCGGGCTCGCTGTTCAGCGCGCTGGAGCTCACGTTGCCCCTCCTCGTCGGAGCGGTGGCGGACGGCCCCGGCCTCTTCGCGGCGATGCTCGTCCTGCTCGCCCAGCCCCTGGGAGTGGTGCTGGCGGCGGCCGCTGCCCACCGGGGCGAGCGTGCCCGCGCGGGGGCGCCGCCACCTCCTTCCGCTGAAGGGTGAGGGCTCGTGGGTGTCGAAAGGCGACAGCGTGCTCCATGCCCTGGCACAGCTTGGTTGGGGCGCAGGGCTCGTCGGGATCCGCGCCGCTCCCTCGGCTAATGTGTCGGTACGCCTCCCCGAGACCACAAGCTTGTCATGGCCCCCTCCACCCTTCGTTTCCTCCCTCCCGTCGAGCGGTTGCGCACAGCCCGGCTCGTGCTGCTTCGCACCCTGGTGGCAACGAGCCTCGCGGTCGTGCTCGCGTGTGATGAAGGGGAGTGCGGTGTCTTCGACTGCGAGGACATCGAGCCGGAGGCGGTGGCGCGAGCGTCTCTGCGCGATAACGTGGAGCCGGCAAGCGGCTTCCGTCCGCTCTTTCGCGCCCCTGGCCCTCACCGCAACTGGAGACGCGCGGGTCTACGGGAGGATGCCCGGCCCCGGATGACGGTCCACTGTTTCCGCAGGAGGCTCGACTCGCGGAATGGTTCAGAGCGAATGGCATCAACATCCATGAGTGGACGATGCTCATCCCCGAGCAGGTCCACCTCCGCATTCACAAGGGGGCCCGGGGCGGTCTGTGGAACAATGCGTGGCGGCAGTACTACGAGGCCAATTCCGCCCGTCCCATCTCGCGCGAGGAACTGCTGAGCAAGGCCTTTGAGCTGGCCCTCCGCTACGACATCGCCGGCCCCATCCACTCCTCCTACTACTCCCCTGTTCCTCCTCCCGGTCCACAGCTTCTCGGGCCCTGACCAGCAGGACAGGAGACATCACCGCATGAAGTTCTATCGACCTCGGCCAGATCCTTCGCCGCGCTATACCGGGGAGCTGAACGCCAGGCACCCGTGGGGGCTGCCAGGTGTGGAGCCATGGCCAACGTGTCGGACTGGTGGGGGCGTGGGGGGCTCGAATACCCATGCGTGGACCTCTCGGGATTACCGCGCCACGAGCTGAAGAAGTTGTCGGACTCATGGCCCATACCGCGCGAAGAACTGTCTCGGCTGCGTCAGCTCGTGAGCCCGCTTGCACCCCGAGACGCTGTCCTCGAGCCAGGGGCGAGGTTCGGCCCGCTGACGGGCTCCGGCTCGGGCTCCTTTGGCCAGCTCTTCATGCAGGACCCGTGGTCGCTCTATGCACGGCGCGAAGCCTTCGAGCGACTCCAGGGAGCGGGCCTACGTGGGCTCCTGGGCTGTCCGCTTCAGGTACGCTTCCGAGGCAAGCACCCACCCGAGCTGCTGGAGCTGCAGCTGGAACTGCGAGGCCGGTTCCATCCCGACTGCCTCCCGGTAGACCGCAAGCCCCCGTGCCCCACCTGTGGGAACGACTTCTTGAAGCTTCCTGAACACCCAGTCCTTGCGATCGAGTCGCTACCCACGGCGCTGGACGTGTTTCGGCTTGCTGCATGGTCGACGCTCATCATCGTCACCGAGCGCTGGGTGGATGCTGCACGGGCGCTGGATTTGGACGGATTGATCTTCGAGGAACTGGATATCCGCTGAGGCTCGCCCGTTCAGCCCGTCCCCGGCTCGAAGGTAGCACCGCGGCCTCGGCGAGCGCCTGAGCTTTGGCGCCTGCGAGGCAGGAGCCGCTCCCGGTAGCGCGCGCCTGCGCCGACAAGCCACTCCGCTACAGTCCGGCGACCCTCTCGAAGAACCAGAAGGCCGCGAGGATGCCGATGGCGTAGGCCGGAGCGGCCGTGGCTCCCTTCGGCCAGGTGATCGGGAGCCTCCGGAGCGCCGCGGTGAGGAGCAGGACGGCAGAGATGAAGACGAGCTGTCCCAGCTCGATGCCCGCATTGAAGGAGAACAGGGAGAGCGGGATCTCCGCCGGAGGGAGGCCGACCTCGCTCAGGGCGCCGGCGAAGCCGAGCCCGTGGAGGAGGCCGAAGCCGCTCGCGACGAGCCAGGGCGCCCGCTGGGTGAAGGTCCTCTGGCCTTCCCGCCGCCGGGTGAGCTCCACGGCGAGCACGTAGATGCTCAGGGCGATCGCGGCCTCCATGGGCGCCTGCGGCACCGTCACCAGCCCGAGCGACGCGAGCCCGAGGGTGACGCTGTGCCCCAGGGTGAAGGCGGTGACCGTCCAGAGCAGCCTGGAGCCCCACCCAACGAGGAGCACGAGGCCGAGCACGAAGAGCAGGTGATCCCACCCGGTCAGGATGTGCTCGACTCCCAGCGTCGCATAGTCGCGGAGGACGCCCAGGCGACCGCTGCCGGCGCGCACCTCGAAGCTGGGAGCCTTGGCGGTCAGCACCTGGCGCAGCTGGCGGCCATCGCGCAGGGTGATGCGCAGGAGCACGTCGGCCTGGCTCGAGGCGATGCCCTCCACGCCCACCGTCTTGCCAGCCAGGCCCTCTGGGCAGCGGAGCCGCCAGGTCGCCCGCATGCCGGTGCCCTCCTTCCGCACCGCCGGAGCGCCGACACCCGTACACGCGATGGGCAGCACGGGCCGCAGCTGGCTGCCCTGCACGCGGACGATGGGCTGCTTCCAGCTCACCTCGATGTCGCTGGCCGAGACCTCCTCCAGCGACAGGAGCGCGGGCGCGAACTGGTGGGCCGCCACCGGGGCTGGCGAGCCCAGCACGACGGCCAGCAGGAGCCACGCCGCGTGGCGCTTCATGAGCCGCGCTCCGGCAGGACGATGTCGTACTCCGCGCGCAGCTCCCGCAGGCGCAGCATGAGCCACTCGTCCGCCAGCTTCTCCAGCAACCGTCGCTGGACGGTGTCCCGCACCTCGGCGAGCGGCGGCAGGGCGGCCTCCAGGCGCTCGTGCACGAAGACGAGGTGGTGGCCGTAGCGCGAGGGGATGGGCTCGGACCACTGTCCCGGGGGCAGCTTCATCACCGCGGTGGCAAAGTCCCGGCCGAACTCGCCCTCCAGGCTCTGCTCGGTGGTGAGCGGCAGGCTCGGCGGCACGAGGGACTCGTCGGCGAGAGCGAGGGCGTCCCTGTGGCTCAGCGCCTCCTGGCGGATGCGTGACAGCAGCGCGCGCGCCCGCGCCTCGGTGTCCGGCCACTTGAAGCCGTTGATCGCCACGTGCGAGAGGCGGACCTGCGCCGGGCGGGTATACTCCTCGGCGTTGGCCGCGAAGAATTGCTCGACCAGCTCCTGCCGCGGCTCCTGCAGGAGCACCACCGAACGGATGAGCCGGCGTGCGCTGTCGGTAAGGATGCGCCGCACCACGAGATCACCCTCATGGAGCCCGAGCGCCAGGGCCGCCTTGGCCCCCTCCTCCGGCGAGCCGTGGGGGTTGGCCTCGACGAAGTCGGCGATCTGCGCCAGCCGCGCCTGCGCGGCCGAGTTCTCCTGCATTCCGAGCGCGAGCGCGTACTGGAAGAGCACCTCGTCATCAATCTGAACGTCAAGGATCTGCTGCCACTCCTCCCGGGTGGGGGGACGGACGTTCTGATCCACGAAGTCTCGGTACATCTGCTGGACGCGGTGCGCGGCGATCTCGATGCGCGGCTTCTTGTGGAGCGGGCCCAGGCCCGGGAGCCTGGTGGCGCCGAAGAGCAGCGCCCCGAGCGCCAGCATGTGCAGCGCGGGGGATCTCAACCAGCGTGACATCTACTTCTTGGGCTCGTACCAGATGGGTGAGGTCCAGGCGCGCTCCTGGATCACCGGCTGGACGAAGGTGTCGGTGAGCTGATTCGAGCAGCACATGGCGCCGTGATCCGCCTTGAGCCGCTGCTCCGGCGTGCCCGTCTTCAGCGCGTCGAGGGACTTCTGGCATCGCGAGGTGTCGAGCGGATCCACGCCGATCCACTTCCGGCACCACAGGGTGCTGTAGCGGCAGACGGGCTCCTCGAGCACGCGGACGTAGTAGAAGGCGTGCTCGTTCGGGTTGAACGTAGGGTCCCTCCACACGCCGCACAGGCGAGAGGCGCCTCGGTCCGGCTTCGGCTTGCATGTGACGGGATCGATCAGCGATTGCTGATTGAGGGCGCTCTCGTCTTGACCCGCCACTGTGAAGACTCTCTCGTGTTCACGGCCGTCAGCGGTGACCCAGCCCTTGATGATCTGGATCTGCTGGAGGTTTGTCTTGAGGACGTCGTCGGCCCAGGCGGCGGTGATGAAGGTGGGGCCCTGTTTGCCGGAGGGGGGCCGCCGCAGGTCACCGCCCATGGGCACGCCGCCGCTGTAGCCGAGCTGGACGAAGTCCCGCTCGCAGGCGTCGGTGGGGAAGTCCCAGCCGCCGAAGAAGCGCACGACGATGCGCGTGCCGCTGGTGCCGTAGGTCTCTTTCCGCTTGAGCGCCTCGAAGATCGAGTCCCGCGAGTTCTCCTCCGCCCACACCACCGAGTGGCCACCGCTGCTCTCCTGGATCGATGAGGCGCTCGACATCGGCCAGACGTCCTTGATGCCTGAGTGCCCGGGCCACTGCTCGTTCTCCGGGGTCCAGCCCATCACGCCGGTGTGCGAGTCGGTGGCGGCCACCACGCCCATCTTGAAAGGGTTGACGCCCCCGAACGTCCCCTTGGCCGCGTACTGGATGCCGTCCTTCCAGATGTTGCGCACGTACGAGCGCGAGCCCCAGGTGCTGGGCGCGCTGGGGCCGCCGCCCTCTGCCCCCGTCGCGCCCGCGACAGAGTTGAGCAACTTGCTGTCCAGGAGCTCGAAGGCGCACTGCTCATCGATGGTGTCGGTGCCTGCGAGGAAGCGCGGGTCGTAGCGGCACTCGCTGCTGCCCTTGTCCTGGTAGATCTCGACGAGCGGCTCCATCTGCTGGTGGCGCTTGGCGTCGTCGGAGTTGTACGGGTCGAGGAACAGAGGAGGGAACAGCGCGCTCCCGCCGCCGAGGTTGGTGTTGTGCGGGATGGTGATGAAGTCGCAGCGCGTGCCCGAACCGCTGGTGAGGCTCTGGCCCTTCAGGCAGTCCTCCTCGAGCTTGTTCCAGAATGGCTGCGGCAGCGGGTGGTGAGACGGAGTGCCCGCCGGCACCGGCCAGGCGCGCTTGGCGTCCTTCACCACGCCGCCAATGGCGCTGACGGGCGTCTGGAGGGGGTCGGGGTTGGGCTCCACCGCCATGTCAATGGCGGTCACCGGCCGGGTGACCACTCGGTCGTTGCGGAAGATGACGTTGCGATGCCAGTTGTTTCCGAGCGGGCTGGAGGTGTTCTCGTAGGCGATGAAGGTGGTGAACTTGCAGCGGTCGTATTCCTCGTTGGCGGCGCGCTGTATCTCCCCCCAGACGCTCAGCTCGGCCTCGTCGCACCGCTTGGAGTCGTATTCGCACAGTGGCACCCGCGTGTTCCTGCTGACCGCGCCGAGGCTGGCGTAGGTGAGCTGGGTGAAGGCTGAGCCCGAGAGCGTGACCCCCTCCTTGGGGTTGATGGAATCCTTCGGCTCGTAGAACCAATGGTTGATCATCCGGCACTCGAGCGAGAACTCCTCGGGGATCTCCTGTCCTTTCTTGTCGAGGAAGCCCTTGCAGAGCCCCATCAGACCGAAGTGCTCGGCGTGGTCGGTGACCGCGCCCCAGTCGATGGCGCGATCGATCATCGGCGTTCGGCTCGGCCCGCCGGCGAGCGGCTTGCCACCCTGCCGCCCCGAGGGCTCGGGCAACACGATGGGCGCCAGCCGCTTCGCGAAGCGGTAGGCCCCGCGGGGGCTGTTGCCGGATGCATAGTCGATGAAGCGGATGCTCGCGTCGAAGGACAGGCCCGTGTGCAGGTGCGTCGCTCCGAAGAGCGCCCGCCGTTGCGGCGTGTAGTCGCTGCAGCGCGGCTGGTCCTGCGCCTCGGTGACCTCGAAGGCCGGCTTGGACGGGGGCGGCCCGGCGTGGGCAGCGGTGGACTCGAGCGCCAGGCCGGCGCAGGCGAGCCACTGGACCGTCACGACGAGGCAGAGAGAGCGAGGCATGACATTCTTTGGGGGAGAAGGGGGGAACGGCGGTGACAGGTCGGGCTCGAGCCTAGCACGTGTCGCGCCCCGGTCCGTCACGCAGGGAGGCCGGCGGCGGCAGTGCGTGCGATGCGGTGAGGGGCACGCCAGAAGTCTCTTGACACATCCCAGCAGAGAGGAGGCGATGAGCTTGCGGAGTCTCACCTGGGCTCATGCGTTTTTCTGCAACGCTCGGGGCTCTCGCCCTGGGGCGGAGTGGAGACGAGCCTAGCGGGTGAACACCCGCGAGGAGGCATGGCGCGACCACACGACGCGCGTGTTCGCCAGGCCATCACCGATTCTCTTCCCCTGCGATATCTGGAACGCCGCGATGATCGTCGTGAACGGCACGAAGAAGATGAAGTGCCGGCCCAGTGAGCGCACCCAGTCGATGGCCTGGCCATCGCCCTCCGAGACGACGTGGAGCCCGAAGAGCGCCTTGCCCGGGGAGCGGCCGCGGAAACCGTCGCGAAATGGGAAGGCGGCCCAGCCAACCACCATGAACGCAGCCTGACCCGCCGTTGGGTCGACGGGAGTCAGCGCCGCCAGGCACAGCACTCCCAGGCCAATGAAGAGCGCTCGGTCGGCAATCCACGCGCCGGCACGCCGGTTGGTGAAGCTGGCACTGCAGCGGCGACAGACCTTATGGCCGTACAGGAGCTCTGCCTTGCGACGCGGAGCGGACTGGTCGCAAAGGGGGCAGATGAACTGATACTCGTCACGCGACTTCTGGCCCCATGGCCACATGCGAACACGCCTCCTCGCCTCCGCGAGTCCTGGTTCCTTCGAGCCTTCGAGGGTAGCACTTCGGGTGGCGAGCACACATCCGTGGACGCACCGAAGGGCGGCCCTCGCTCATACAGATGGAGGGCCGCCCCGGGTGTCACTCACCGGGGCTCAGGCCCCGGGTGCTGCTTCACCTACTGCCGCGAGGACTTCATCGCCTTGAGCGCCTCGAGGAGGCCGTCGGCCTGCTCCAGCGGGATGCCGGTGAAGTCCAGCACCGCCGAGCCCTTGTCGTTGCGCAGGCCCACCTTGACGCGCGTGCCGTTGCCCTTGGGGAAGCGGGCCAGCACCGCCGAGCGGTACTGCTCGGCCCTGGCCTCGGCCTCCGGCGGCAGGGGCTTGCTGGAGGTCGGCTTGCGCCTGATGCGGATCGCCGCGCGCATCTGGCTCACGCTGCACGAGCCGAAGGGCAGGGTGCTCACCACGCCCTTGTCATCCGGCACCTCGATGAGGGTGTCGCCCGGCTGCTGGTGGTTCACCTGGATGCTGGCGACCTCCTTGTACGTCAGCAGCAGGTAGAGGCAGGTGACGCCGAAGCGGCGAGCCACCGGCTCGGTGAAGGCGTCGGCCACCGCGCCGTACAGCGTCAGGGCCGTCTGGGACAGGTCCGCCAGGTTCTTGCTGAAGAAGTCCCGGGCGTCCTTGAAGCCGGCCTGCTCCGCGAGCTTCTTCTCGACGATGTGGTTGTAGATCTGCCCCATGCGGTAGTGGTTGGTGCTCTCCTGGGCCATCAGCCCGAGCAGCTCGTCCTTCAACTGCTGGAGCGTGGCGTCATCCGGGATGCCGGTGGTGCTGTTGTCGGTGGTGGTCGCGGACTCCTTGAACTTGAACAGCTTGAACATGATGAGGATCTCCCCCCTGCTGAGACGCACCAGTGCGTTCAGGCCGCTGACGGGCGGCGGGACGGGCGCGGCCTGCTGGAGTCGCGTTCGGCATATAAAGGGGAATGCTGTTCTTCGACCTGGAGGCCTACGTGCCTCCCTCCGAGCGTGAGCCAGGCCGCAGCTCCCTGGTAGTCAATCCGACCCGGCCTGGGCACGTGTTGCTGGGAGGGTGTTTCTTCAGCAAGGGCTTTTCGGATCCCATCCCCGAGGCCCCTGTCCTCCAAGGGCTCTGGCTCTGGGAGCATGCCTCCGAGGCAGAGCTCCTCCGGGCCATCTTGGCGCGCTTCGAGGAGGCATGGCGGAGCCAGGAGCGGATCAAGATCCTCGGCAAGCCTACGACGGATCTGGTCGTCTGCGGCGCCGGCATCGCCAAGTTCGACCTGCCGGCGCTCTTCTGCCGCGCTCATCTCCACGGCCTCGCCGACCCGGCCGAACTGTACGAGGTGTTCCTCAAAACCCGGCCGATTGATCTCGCCAATGAGGCCAGCTTCCTGTTTCCCGAGGAGCCCGTGCTGTACCCAAAGACGACACGGGAGATGGCGGGGAGGCTGGGGCTGCGCGAACGCAAGGGCTCCAGCAAGGGGGTCTGGGAACTCTACGAGCAGCAGGACCATGCCGCTATCGAGCAGCGGACGGCTGCTGAGCTGCTGACGGTGCTCGATATCTACAGGCACCTCCAGCAGCGCATCTCCCGCAGGCGCTGAGAGCCTTGGTTGGGAGTGGCCGTTCGCCGCCTTCCCAATGCTGGCAGTTACTCTCCCTCCTCATGGCCCCTGGAGATGGAGAGCGGATAGAGGGCTCGGTGATGGATGTTGCGATAATGGGCAGCGAGGTAGAACTCGCCCGCAATCAACACCCACGCCCAGCTGGGTGGGTCGGATTGTGATTGCAGCCAGGCAGATGCCTCATCCAGGCTTCCGAATGACGTAGCCGCTCTGGGCGGATGCTCCTTCTGGAGTTCGGCAAGGTAGTACTCGAGGGCGCGGCTTCGTGGCAGGCGGAAGCCCGGTACCTGGTCGTCATGGACAACCTCGTGATACGTATTGGCAATCAAGATGCTGGCGGAGTCAGGGGGCAGGGGGCGTTGCTCGAGCCACGCCTGCGCCTCCTCCTGGGTAGCAAATGCAGCCATGACATAAGGAGGCCCGCCAGCCTCGACATGCGCAAGGTATTCTTCGAACGCGCCGTATTGTCCCGCCGAGGAGATGAAGTGAAGCGCGTCAAGAATGACCTGGATCCGCGCTTTCTCCGCGGAAGATTCTGGCTCGTCGCGGAGCTGCGTGAAGAACTCCACCGCCTTGCGCAGGCGCTCCCTGAGGCTCTCGGTCCCCTCGGGTTGAGGCGGAGCAGCAGCCCCTGGCCTTTGGCGGAAGTCCTCGAAGCGATACCTCTGGCCAGTGGCGTCAATGAAGAGGAGCGCGTCGCGTGCCAGTCCAAGGAGCCGTCGCCGCTCAGGTGACGAGTCCTTGCTCCACTCCCTTCCGATGATGGGCTGAGGTTCCGAAAGAAGCGTGGGGTTCGTCATGGTTTGGCTATCATGGGTGGGAGCTGAGGGGAGGCATCGGACGACGCCAGCAAGACAGCTGGCGCGAGGATCAAAACCGCACCTCCAGTTCCCGCGGCGATGACGAAAAACGTCACTCCAGCAATGACGATGACTGTAACAATCAGTGCTTCCTTGGACTAAGAACCTATTTCGGTAGGCGCAGAAAGCGAAGGAGCACCGTGTTGTCGAACCGTCGAGCCTCGGGGCCTACGAGGCTGGCAGTGCGTAGAACCAGGTGATGAGGCCGAGGGCCAAGTGAAGCATGGCCAGGAAGGTGTCTTCGCGTTTCTCCCAGCGGATGAGGATTCTGCGGAAACGGTTCATCCACGAATGAGCGCGTTCCACCACCCAGCGGCGCGCTTTCTTGCGGTGGCTCTTCTTGGGGACCTTGGCCGGGGGACGACGCGGGCGAATGTGCAGGCGCAGGCGGAACTTGTCACCCCAGCGCCGCACCTCGTTGCAGTCGTAGGCGGCGTCCACGCACAGGTGCTGGACGGCCCCCTTTTCAGGCTTGGGACGAGGGACCGGCACCGAATCGAACGTGGCTTGCAGCAGTTTGTGGTCGTTGACGTTGGCGCCCGCGACGACCACCCCTACGGGGACTCCGCGCCTATCGGTCAGTACACTCCTCTTGGTGCCCTTCTTGCCGCGGTCGGTCGGGTTGGGGCCGGTCTTCTGCCCACCCAGCGGGGCCTTGGTCATCGCTCCGTCCAGGCTCATCCACTGCCAGTCGATGCCCACCAGAGCGTCGTACGCCAGCAGTCCCAGGCGCCAAAACGCGTGGAAGACTCCTGCTGCCAACCATTCACGGAACCGTCGATAGGCTGAGGACGGGTGGCAGATGCCTGTGGCCTTCAGCGCTTGCCACTGCATCCCCGTGCGCAGAACCAGCAGGATGGCCTCCATCGCCGAACGATCCGGCACTCGTGGGTTATGACACCCCAGAGGATGTTCGGGCCGAGGGGGGAGCAGGGGCTCGATCTTCTCCCACAACTCCTCCGGCATCCTTCAGCCGTCGTCTCTCTTCGCTACTCCCATTCTTCACTTCCTCCTCCTGACTCTAACTCATCAGGTAGGTTCTTTCATTCCCTACCTACTGAGATAGGCTCTAAGCCTAGGCAGGTCGCGCTGTAACCAGCTAACGTCTGGAGCACACACCGGAGCGTTCCTCCTCTCCGTCTCGGCTTGTCCCATTCTCAGCTCCGCTGGAGGGGCACACTGGGGCACATGCGGCCCGACAGGGGCAATTGCTTGTACGCGAGGACCTGAATTCCCTTGCCTCCTAAGGCTCACGAGAACCTCGTGGGAGGCTGACAGGAGCGTGTGCCCTGGCGAGGTTGAGTACCGGGCGGAAGGCGGAGGCGAAGTAGGCCGCAGCCGCGTACTCGGTGTTCGCGCACAGCTGCCGGTCCTTCTCCCGGTGCAGCACCTGCCATGCGAGCAACTGCGCTATGAACTGCCGCTCCGGCACCTTCAGCACCTTGACCGTGTTGCGCAGGCTCACCGCGCCGCCCGCGTCAATCAGATTCTCGAAGGCCCATGGTCCGGATTATCTGAGCCAGGAGGTAAGACTTATGCGTCGTGCGGAGGCGTCGGCGAGTCGTTGTCGGGAGGCACATACTTCCGTTCGGCGACGTCGTCGGTGAAGTCCAAAGGAAGTTGAATCGGCTCCTCCTCAGGATGGGTCGCGTTGTAGTGATCACAGTCAAGCGTCAGTTGGAGCAAATCCCCGACGACCTGCTCGCGCCGCTGCTTGAAGGCCTTCTCCATGAACGCCCGGGGCTCCTCGTCGATGTCGCCCCAGATCGTATACTGCTTGCCGTCCTTCGCGACAGTCACGGCGTGGTTGGCGCGATACGTCCGTCCCGTCCTTGGGTCACGGCGGTGTTCCTCGCGGAATGCCTTCGAGTACTCCTCGGCCAGCTTCGCCATCGGGTCGACAGGAACAGGCTTCGGCTCCAGCCCCTTCTTCACAGCCCATTCAGCAACCTCCTGGGCAGTGGGCGTCCGCCCAGGATGTGCCGCCTTGTACTCCCGCAGAATCCGCTGCCGCATTTCAGCCTTCGTCGTCATGTGCATCTCCTTAGTGCCCTACAGGTGCGACATCCCCCCAGCCATCGACCACTGCACCCGGCGCAACGGCATACCGAATTTTCACCAAGTGCTTCGTGAACAGGTCCCAACGCTTGAGTCGGTAACGGAGCTGGCCTGCAACCAGTCCCGGATGAAGGCGCAATCTGGCAGCGAAACCAAGGATGTCTCTTTCTGCAAACACAGGCTGCTTACGCGCGATAAACGAATCGAGTTCCTTTTTGGGCACACAGAACGCCGTGGCTGCTTCATTCGCCAGTCGTTCTTCTTCAGGTACATCCTGGCCCGCAGTTTCGATGTCCGTGTCGATGATGGGTTCGACACGGCCATGTTGGCGGAGCACATGCTCCAACTCGTGGCGGAGGACGAACCAGAAATTGTCAACCCGGTCGAACCGCAGCGACATGCCAATCACTGGCGCCGTCTCACCCAGCCACAGACACGCGCCATCGATCTTCGCCTTCGGTAGAGACTCCACGAGGACAAAGCGGATGCCAGCCTCTGAAAGGATCCGGGGAACATGCCGTGCCTCCTCTGGAGCGGCGAGGAGTCCAGACAGGGCTTTGATGGCTTCCCGGCAGGAGTCGGGCGAGTAGCGCGGCACCACTATCTCCCGGGCTAGGTGCTTCACGCGGAGGAGCCAGGCCTGTTGAGCGAGCGTTGTGGGCCCCGCCACATCCGTTTTCTTCGCCGCGTGTGGTTGGACGGTGGAGAAGATCTCCTCTGGTTTATGTACGCCGAAGAACTTGGTGAGCGCAGACTCCACCCGCTCCACCTGCTTCACGTCTTCTGCGTCGATCCACCGGCGCTTGATCATCTCCCCAACAGGAAGAGAGCCGAAGAGGTTGGCGCGGAACTCAAGGAGCGGGTCCAGTTGTACTAGACCGCGCGCCAAGTACAGTTCATGGGCCTTCTGAAGATCCATGAACTTTTCGGCAGGGATGCTGAAGACCTGCCCTAGAAGGACCGCCATCTCGGCGCTCAGGGCCCGCTTGCCCGCGACGATTTGATTGATGGCGGGTTCGGTCGTGTTCAGCACTACGGCGAGGACTTTCTGGGTCCACCCCCGCTGTTCGAGCAGGTGGCGGATCAATTGTCCAGGCGTCTTGAAGTTGGAGACATCGACCATCGCCAAACTCCAATCTCATGGATCGGACGGCAGCGCAATTGCGAAATTACGATTTTTGTTAATCTCCCCATATGTGGTGGGTGGATGGTTCTGGGCCCCAACAGGTGGGGCTTGAGCCGTGCGTTCCTAGCGCCGGAGGCACAGGAGAGCGCGGTGCAACAACTCGACCGGGCCCGTGCCCAACGCCCCGCCGCACCGGCTAGAAATGCCGGAGGGGCACATGAGGACACGAGGCCAAAGAAAAGCCCATCACCCCGGTGAGATTGCTGGGCTTCTGAATGCGGAGGCGGCGGGAATCGAACTCGTCGCCGGACGACAATCAGGCTTCAGGGAGGGCGCGTGGGGTGGGACGTGGAGGGTCGGTCCCGAGACAGGGCAGGGACGTAGCACCTTCCCTGGAACAGCGTACCGATGGGGCCGAGCGCCTCGCACTGCTCACGATCCATCTCCGATGGAACCCAGCACGCCCCATTGAGGGCGACCTGGCGCTTGTGAGGGCAGCGGCCCTTCGCATTGGGTCGTATCTGCCCCGGTTGCGGCTCGGGAGGGGAGTCCTGAGCGAGCGGCGCCTGCACCGAAGGCTCCTGAGTCTGTGCCGTCGAGGCGGTGGAAGCGGACTCACCGAGCCCTGCCGTGCCTGCGTCCTGCGTGCCCTCCGTCGCAGGCATCACCTGGACGACGAAGGTCTTCTGCACGGGCTGCACCGAAGCCACCCAGCTCGCCCACGCGACCAGCGTCAGGCTCGCCGCCATCGCGAGCCATGACCCTCCCAGACGGGCAGGTTCTCGGGCAGGTGCTGGTGGGCGCGAGGCGTGCTCGAGGGCCGCAGCGAACTCGCCTGCGGTACCGCGCTGCTCGGGCCGCACCGCGAGCAGGCGCAGAATGCAGGCGCGCACGGTGGGGTCCACTCCACGAAGCGAGGCAGGCGTGCGCACGGAGTGCACCTGCCAGGTGCCGTGTTCGTCCTGGGTGGGCTCTACCCACTCCGGGTACTCCCCGGTGAGCAGCCTGCAGGCCGTCATGCCCAGCGCGTAGAGGTCATCGGCGGGCTGGTGGGCGTAGCGAGCCGAGCCGTCGCGCCGACGGTGGAGGACGAACAGGCCCGCCTCCGGGGAGCGGTAGAGCGGGGTGCCCAGGCATGCGGCGGGAGGAGTGAGGAGCTCGGCGCCCGGGAAGGTGCCCAGGCCGAAATCGGTGAGCAGGGCGCGGCCATCGCAGCGGCGCACCAGCACGTTCTCGCCCTTCAAGTCCCGGTGCACGGCGCCCAGGGCGTGGACAGCCGCGAGGGCCCGTGCCAGCTGGGCCAGCACGCGGAAGCACTCCCGAGAGGGGAGGTCCGGATGAGAGCCCCAGTGGTACAGCGGCACGCCGTCCACCCACTCCATGGCGAGCCAGGGATAGCGAGTGCCATCCGGGGCCTGCCACGTGCCGGAGCCCCGCAGGCGAGGAACGCTGGGGTGACGCAGGCGGGATAGCAGCTGCGCCTCGCGAGCAAACCGAGGGTCTTCCGGATGCAGCGCCAGCTTCAGGGCAACGGGCGCAGCGCGCGCGGCTCGCTGGGGAACGGCGCGGTAGACGGCGCCATGGACACCTTGGGCGGCCCAGGCCACCACGCGCCAGGGCCCTACCTCGGTGCCAGGCGGCAGGTGGGCTGAGCCCCGTGCCGGGTTCCCGCTGTCTGCATGCCACTCCACGATGAGCAAGGGGATACGCCGAGGCCGGCACCCCTGTCGAGGGGCCGGGGGCCGGGCGTTGCTCGGGGCCCTGGGGCAGATGCGCGGGGCGAACCTCTCGGGTGAAGAACATTGTGAGCGCGTTCACTCCTTCGCAGTGACGCGGCTCACAGCCGTGCCATGCGTGAGTCCCTAGTCTGCTGCCATTCACAAAGCAGCCCAGGGGTTCACCATGATCAACCTTGCGTACAAGAAGAGGGAGTACGAGGCCGAAGTCCATGAGAGCGATGAACTCGATCCCGCCATCGCGCTCCTCGAGCGCGGCAACTACCTCGACGCGGTGGTGCTCCTGAAGGCAAGGCTGGCAGATCGTCCTACTGCCAGTGACCATGGCTTGCTGGGGACCACCTACCTGCTGATGGAGCTGTACGAGGACGCGAAGCAGCAACTCGAGCTGGCACTGGAGAAGGACCCGGACAGCAAGGACTGGACCGGCAAATTGCAGAAGGCCATGGAAGGCTCCCTGACCGGAGTCAACGTCCAGGTACCCGAAATGCTGCCCTTCCATCGGGAGGAATTGCTGGCTCCCCCCGAGGACCCCAACCTTCCCTCGCCGCCACCTCCACGCCCCGCCACTCCCGCCGGCTGGCTGTACTCTGTTGTTGGCAAGCTGGTGGGCAAGATCGTCGACACCGTGAAGCAGCGGCAGCTGAAGAACTTCGACGATGCGTCCATGTTTGATGGGGTGTGGACCAACTGGTACCGCAAGCGGTACTTCGAGGCGATCCTGACGCTGGCCTACATGCGCGAGCGCCTCGACCACCACAACCTCTACGACACCTACCCCGAAGGTGAGCTGACCGCCTTCCAGGCGAAGAACCAGACTCCTCCTCAGGGAGTCACCCACTTCCGCACCGCGGATGGTTCCTGGAACAACCTGGACAATCCCAAGGAGGGAGCGGCTGGGGTGCGATTCCCGCGCAACGTGGCCCAGTCCTCCACCTGGCCTCGCGCCGATCTGCTCACGCCCAATCCCGCGGAGATCAGCCAGGTGCTGCTGGCACGGCGAGACGAGGGAATGCTCAAGGTGCCTTTCCTCAACCTGCTGGCTGGCGCCTGGATCCAGTTCATGGTCCACGACTGGGTGAGCCACCGGATGGGTTCCATCTTCGGCATCCACGAGATCCCCCTGCCGGAGGATCATCCCGCGCGAAAGAAGTACCACCAGACGAAGATGTTCGTAGGGAAGACCGCCCCGGATCCCACCCGCGCGCGCAGCGAGGCAGGAGTGCCTCCCACGTACATCAACGAGGTGACGTCCTGGTGGGACGGCTCACAGATCTACGGCAGCGACCAGAAGACCGCGCAGCGTCTGCGCACGCTGCGCGATGGCAAGCTGCGGCTGACGGAGCAGGGCCTGCTGCCCGTGGGGCGCGATGGCATCGAAGAGACAGGCTACAACCGGAACTGGTGGCTGGGGCTCGGCATGCTGCACACCCTGTTCACCCGGGAGCACAACGCCATCTGCGACATGCTCAAGGCCCGCTACCCAGCGTGGGACGACAACCGCCTGTACAACGTGGCCCGCCTCATCAACGCCGCGGTGATGGCGAAGATCCATACCGTCGAGTGGACGCCCGCCATCCTGCCCAACTCGGTGCTCTACGATGGGATGAACGCCAACTGGTACGGCATGGCCGAGACGTTGCTCAGGTCCCGCAAGGACCGGCGGACGCTGCCCCCGCTGAAGATTGCCAGCCCGGAGGTTGGCGGCATCGTCGGCAATGCCACCGAGAAGTTCGGCGTGCCCTACGGCTTGAGCGAGGAGTTCACCGAGGTCTACCGGCTGCATGAACTGCTGCCCGACACGCTGGAGCTCCGCCGGATCGGCTCCTCCGTGCCGGTGGAGCACGTGCCGCTGGCGATGGTGCGCCAGTCCGGAGTGCACAAGCTCACCGCGCGTGTGCGGATGGAAGACCTCTTCTTCTCGTTCGGCAACATGCATCCGGGCCAGCTCGTGCTCAACAACTACCCGAACACGTTGCGCGAGCTGAGCCTCCCTGGGAACCCGATGTATGACCTGGCCGCGGTCGACATCCTCCGTGCGCGTGAGCGGGGGGTTCCGCCCTACAATGAGTTCCGTCGCCAGCTTGGGCTCCAGCCGATCCGCACCTTCGAGGATCTGACCAGCGATCAAGCCACGCTGGCCGCGCTCAAGCGCATCTATCGGAGCGTGGAGGAGATTGATCTGCTGGTGGGCAACCGGGCCGAGGCCGTCCGCCCGGATCACTTCGGCTTCGGAGAGACGCTCTTCCATGTCTTCATCCTCAATGCCAGCCGCCGCCTGCAAGCGGACCGGTTCTTCACCGAGAATTACAACGCGGAGACGTACACCCCCGAGGGGTTGCGGTGGGTCGATGAGAGCGACATGAAGGCGGTGCTGCTACGTCAATTCCCTGCGCTGGGCGAGACGGGGCTGGCCAATGTGATCAACGCTTTCGAGCCCTGGGATACGGAAGGGGCGGATATCGGCAACCCGGCCCGCCACCCGCTGCACACGCTCGACCGCTGAACATTGCCGTACGCGCGGGGGGGGCGAGGAACTCGTCCCTCCGCGTCTTCCTTCCAACTCTCATTGAATTCAGGAGAAGTCATGGGCCTCATGTGGCAGCTTCGAAGGCGGTTCTGGGATGGACTGGCAGTCCTCAAATATCGCTACAACAAGCCGGCGGAGATCCCCATCCCCCAGGGCGATGGACAGCAACTGAAGGCCGTGAGCTTTGAGAGCGCATTCCCCGGGATCCCGATACCCAACATCCTTGTCGCTGACTCTGTCCCCAAGGACGAGGCCTCGCGCCTGAAGTACCTGTTCTACCAGGCGCAGGTGGCGCTGTACTCGCTGTTCCCCCCGATGCAGGAAGGGCTGCCGCCGGTTGATCCGGATCCGCAGCGGGCACTCGACGACGCCTATACCCCCGCGCATCGGAAGTGCTTTCCTGCCCCCATCCTGCCCAATGACTACCGGGGTGACATCGACCTGGGGCACCTCGCGATCGCGAGCCCATATGCCTGCTATCTCGAGCGGGCCCCCGAAGGGGGCTTCCAGTGGGACCTGCGCAAGCTCGATCGCTACGAACTCCACGATGGGCTGCGCCGGTTGGGTGTGCGCGTCCTGTTCACGTTGGACTCGCGGAACCGGCGGCTGCGTCCTACCCGGATCGACTCCGAGCTCGGCACGAGCCGGCCGGGTGACGCGCACTGGCAGCTCTCGCAGAAGCTCGCGCTGTGCGCGGCCACGACGCACCTGTCCTTGGTGCGCCATTTCAACTGGGTTCACCTGGCCGTGGGCGGCCCGCTCGCCATCGCTACCCGTAACAACCTCGGCGCGCGGCATCCCGTGATGCGGCTGCTCTGGCCACACATCTACGGCACGCAGTACAGCAATCAGATCGTCACCCTGGGGCAGATGGCCAGGGGAGGGGACTTCGAGACCATCTTCAGCTTCACCCATGCGGGCATGTGCAAGCTGTTCAGCGACACCTACGCGGAGTACGACGCGGTGGTCCTCTCCCCTGGGCTGGAGGCGGAACAAAAGGGTGTCAGGGATGCAGGCTTCGATACGCCGGCGCTGGACAGCCGCATGGCGTACTTCGAACTGATGCGGCAGCATGCTCTGCGCTATCTTCGCATCTACTATGCCTCGGATGAGCAGCTCCGTGAGGACACGAGCCTTCGGGCCTGGATCACCGAGCTCGGGACGCTGATCCCTGGTGGCATCCACAAGCTGCTTGGAGACGCGCTCACCCTCGAGAGCGCCGCGCGGCTGATCGGGGCTTTCCTCTATCTTGAGACCGTCGAGCACGAGATCGTCGGGAGCGGTGTCTGGAACTATCAACTGTGGACCCAGGTCCAGCCCGTGCGGATGTATAAAAATGGGCACCGAGAGCCACTCGACGTCTACCAGCGGCTGATCAATGCTAACTTCAACCTGAACGTGCATCGCAGGCAGCTGCTGGCCGACTTCTCCTATCTGGCATTGGACACAGCGGGCGCCGCCGCCTTCCAGGCCTTTCGCAAGGAGCTCGAGGAGCTACAGGTCCGGATGTCCGAGGAGCCCGCCGGCCGCTGGATGATCTACCCTGAGATGCTCAAAGCAAACATCAACGCCTGAGGCCGGGCCCAGGCCCCTGGAGCTCCGAGGATGGGACGTGCAACGAACCTGTTCGCCGCGCCGAGGATTGCATGGCCCACCCTGGCGGTCTTCGCGAGCTCTTGCGCGCTGTGGCTGCTCGCCCTCTGGGGGGCAGCGAGCAGCCGTGCACCGGCCATGCTGACCGTGCCCATGGCGGCGTTGGCGGCGTATACCGCCTTCACGCCGCTGCACGAGGCGGTACACCGCTCGATTGCACGTTCGCCCCGCCTGAATGAAGCGGTCGGCTGGATCTCGGCGCTCCTGCTGCTCGCGCCCTTGCCGATTGCGAGACACTTCCACCTCCAGCACCACAGGTTCACGAATGATCCCGAGCGTGATCCCGACGCCTGGAGTGGCCTGGGGCCTGCGTGGCTGCTGCCGCTGCGGTGGGCCACCCAGGACCTTCACTACTACCGGCTGTTCCTGCTATCGCTCCGGACGCTGGAGCCCCGGACACTGATTGAGAGCCTCGCTGCCTCCGGACTGGTGCTGGGGTTGCTCACGGTCGGCTGGTTGCATGGCCATGGCGGGCTCGTGCTGCTCCAGGTCATCCTGCCAGCCCGGCTCGCCATCCTGATCCTGGCCTTCAGCTTCGATTATCTGCCCCACTTTCCATACAGCGCCACGGCAGCGCAGGATCGATACCGCACGACGCGTGTCTTCGACAGCGCACTGCTGAACATTCTCCTGCTTGGGCAGGCCTATCACCTCATCCACCACCTCTACCCGGCGGTTCCCTTCTACCGGTATCGCGCGCTGTGGAAGCACCAGCGGGCAAGGCTCCTGGCACGTGGTGTCCACATCAGGTCCGCCGCCCGTTAGGCCACCAGATGGCCAGGGGGAGCCGCAGGGAGGGAGACGATGAACTCGGCGAAGAGCCCTTCCTCGGATTCCAGACGGAGCTCCCCCCCAAGAGAGATGACGACGATGTCGTGGCAGATGGACAGCCCCAGGCCGGTACCTTCCCCCGGTGGCTTGGTCGTGAAGAAAGGCGTGAAGAGCTTGTCATGAACGCCCTTTGGCACGCCGTCGCCGTTGTCGCGGACGCGGATCTCCAAGGCATCGCCTGTCCAGCGCGTGGACACCTTGACCTGGGGCTCGGCTGAAGCCCCGAGCCGCTGGGCTTTCACGTGGGCGGCATAGCAGGCGTTGTCCACAAGGTTGAGGATGACACGGCGGATATCCTCTGGCGCCAGCAGCAGCGGAGGAGCAGCCGGGTCAAAGGAGGCCTCGATAGGGACGTGGACTGGAGGGCTCTTGGCGCGCAAGCTGTGGTGGACGAAGCGGATGATCTCCTCCACCAATGGGTTGATGTGGGTGAGCTGCGGCTCCCCGCGCTGATTGCGCGCGTGCTGCAGCATCCCATGGATGATGTTGCTGGCACGCAGCCCGTGCTCGCGTACCCTCGAGGAGTTATCCAGCAGTTCCTCCAGGGCGGCTTCGAGCCTCTTCCACTGCGCCAGGGATGGCACCTGCGAACCGCTGAGCTCCTCGCGTAGCTCCTGCATCAGCTCAATCGAGCTTTCGGAGAAGTTGTTCACGAAGTTCAGCGGGTTCCTCAGCTCGTGGGCGATACCTGCCGTGAGCGCTCCTAGAGACGCGAGCTTCTCCTGGGTGACGATCCGCAACTGCATGGACTTGAGGGTCTCGAGGGTACTCTGCAACTGGGTGTTCTTCTGACGAAGCTCATCGGTACGCTCGTGAACCCTCTGCTCGAGGGTATGGCTGTACTCTTCGAGCTTGCGGTAGAGCCCGGCATTCTCAATGGAGATGGCGGCCTGAGCCGAGAGCATGCTGAGCACTTCCAGCCTGCTTGCGTTGAAGGCGCTGGGGGTGAGGTTGTTCTCCAGGTAGAAGAGGCCAACGATCTGGCGGCGATGAAGGATGGGGGCGCAGAGCACGGAGCGGATGTTGAGACGCTTGATGTAGGGGTCTACGTGAAAGACCTCATGGGAGGAGGCGTCATCGAGGAGCACGTGGGTGCCAGTCCTCAGCACCTGCTGGGCGACAGCCAGGCAGAGTGCGCCGCTCTGGGCCAGAGGCTGGAAGGGAACCAGCGGGCCGCTGTGGCTGCCCACCTCGCCCAGGGCTTCGACGAAGAAGTCCTCGCCACGCTTGAGCACCAGCACCCCCCGCTGCGCTCCAGCGCTCTCCATGACGATCTGGATGAGATTGGCGACGAGCTGGGGAAAGAGCAGCTCGCTGGAGATGGCCTGCGAGGCCTTCATCAGCGAGCTCACGTCGAGCGTCTCTCCGAGGGCTTCCGAACTGGAGGGGGAGGATGCCGCTTGTTCCTGGCCGGAGAGCCGCTGGAAGGGGAGGGCACGCTGGGCCCGGGTGCTCCAGCGCTTGAGCGAGCTGCTCCACGTACGGAGAAAGGAGGCCTGCTCCATCGCCAACAGGTGGACCTTGCTGGAGGCTCCCCACCGTTCGTAAGCGTCCAGCGCATCGAGCAGGTATACGAGAGCCTTGGAGTGATGGCCCTGGTCCGCGTGGAACCGGAAGGCCAGCTCGTTGGCAAGCGCTTCCATGTTGAGGAACTCGCTGGTGCGGGCCGCGGCGATGGCCCGGCCGTACTCCCCGGCGATGGCTTCGGGGTCCTGTCTCTTCACGCGTGCGAGCTCCGCGCTGGCCAGCAGGTGGCTGGGCGCGAAGTTCTCCGGGACGCGGCGAGCGCATTTCTCGAGGTAGGCGAGGTGCTGTTCCATGAGCTCGAGCAGCTCCTTCTTCTTCGCCTCGGTGGCACCCGGGAACGCCGCGGCCGCGCTCAAGACATGCAAGAGGGCATGCAAGGTCAGGTTGAAGAGGCCGGCGTAGAAGGGCAGAAGTGGGATGGCCTTCGTGGTCTCCGTCAGTGCATGCTCTGCTTGGCCGAGGAAGTAGTATTGGGCGGCATTGCTCAAATGCAGCGTCACCTGGGCCAGTTGCGATGGGCTCTTCTCATCACACTCTGGCACCTGCTCATTGGAGCCGATCAGCGCTTGCAGCGCCCGGTGCAGGTACACGCTCACGGCGAGGGATACCATGTCCTTGGTCCTCTCGATGGACTCCATGAGCTTGCGGTTCTCCTCCAGAATTTCCGGCAGGGCATCTCCCATGCAGAAGCGCCGCCACAGCAGGACCAGCATGCAATCCCTTGCGTGAACCCAGTCCCCAAGTTCCAGCGAGTTGCGATGCGCCTCCGTGAGGTCCGCATTCGCGGCCCGCACGCTGTGGGTCCAGTGGTCAATGAAGCCTGCACGCACGTAACGGATGCGTGAGAGCATCATGGGATCCTGAAGGTGCGAGGCCAGTCCGGTGGCGAGCTGGCCAAACTCCCAGCCAGTGTCTGGCTCATCAAGAACAGCTACCAGGAAAATCCCGTAGGTGACGTAGCCAAAGGGAGAGAGCCGGCTGTTGCCGTGTTCCAGCGAGAGCTTGACACTGCGAAGCACGACCAGGGCGAAGAGCACCTGATTGCAGCGGTAGGCCGCGGTCTGCATGTCGGCGAGCAGGCTGACGGCCATCTCTACGCGCGGGTCGCTCGTCCGGGGAATGTCCAGCAGGCCGGCCAACCTGCGGCCGCCGAGCTGGCTCATCACCGCTTGCAGTTCCGCGGCAATCATCGATTGATCAGGGGACACGGGGAGCTCAATCCCCAGGAGACGCAGCCCTTCAAGGCCAAGTTCCAGTGCTCGATCGTACTGGCCAGACAGGGCAGTGAGGAGGGCCTGCAGGGAATGAATGCCCGCACGCTGCACCGGGGTCCGGGCCTGAGCAAGCAGTGCGGAGAAGATGGACCGGGCCACCTCGAACTCGCCGGCCAGATAGCTGGCCTCGGCCAGCTCCATCTGGAGCGCGAAGGCCAGCTCGTGCTCGCGCTCCCGCGCATCCGGTGGGAGCAGCAAGCTGCCCGTCCGAAAGAGCTCGCAAGCGGTGCGGTACGCGCCCGCGGTCTTTGCGCGGCGGCCCGCCTTGAGATGAAGGCCCGCCAGTTCGAGGCGCAGCGGAGGGGAATCGATCAGGTGGGGAGCATGGCCGAGATGCGGAAGAATCGAGAACACCCGCTCCTCCAGTGTCCCCCGGCCGCGAGCATCCTCGAGCAGGCGCAACCCTATTCGCACATGGCGCTCGGCGCGTTCTGCTCGAGGGATGAGCGAATATGCGGCCTGGCGAACCTTGTCATGCAAGAAGCGTAGAGGCACCTCCAGGTCGGCGGGAGGGCTTACTCCCTGGGGATCCAGCAGCAGATAGTCCCTGCTGAGGGGCAGCACCAACCCGCGCTCGATGGCGCTCCAGAGCGCGCGCGCTGTTTCCGTACTCGAGGTGCCCTGCGCCACGGCCAGCTCCCGGAAACCGAAGGTGGCTTCCAGACAGGCAGCGGCCTGCAGGAGAGCCCCCGTTTCCGCAGGCAGTTGCTGGATCTCCGCAGCCATCAGATCGGCCACGTCATCCGGGATCTCGCTGGCTTCGAGCTGCGTCAGGTCCCATCCCCACTGGCCGCTGTGAGCGTGGAAGTGCAGCATTCCTTTTTCATGAAGAAAGCGGAGGAATGCCTTGACGGCGAAGGGGTTGCCGCTCGTCCTGGAATGAATGAACCGGCCGAGCTCCAGCGCACGCTGGGGGTCTGCCGCGGTGGCCTCTCGTACCATTCGTGAGACCTCCTCGGGGCCTAGCGGCATGAGGTGGAGCTGGGTCAGAGGGGCGTTGGCGGCGCGCAGTTCCTCCAGCATGAGTGTCAAGGGGTGCGTTTGGGAAACCTCCGCATCGCGGTAGGCCCCCACCAGCAGAAGGGATGAGTTCCCTGAATTGTGAACGAGCGTTTGCACCCATGAGAGAGTGCTGCTGTCGGCCCACTGCAGATCGTCCAGGAAGAGGATGAGTGGGCGTCCAGGAGCAGCAAACGCCTGAAGTGCCCGTGTGAGTGTCAAGGCAAGTCGATTCTTGGACTGATCAGGCGGGAGCGGAATGGGGGGCGGCTGTTCGCCCAGCAACGGGCGCATCTCCGGAACCGCTTCAGCCAACACAGGGACGTTGCCTCCCAGCAATTCCACGAGGCGTTGCCGGGCCTCCGCGCTCTCTCCCTGGCCCTCCATGAGGGGCTGGCGCGCCAGATGGCTCAGCGCCTGATGGAGCGCGTCGAAGGGGATCCCGCGGTGGAGTTGGTCGCATTTGCCCTCGGCGAACCGACCCTTGCTGGCTGCGGCCGCCCGGTGGAGCTCATTCACAAGCGAGGACTTGCCAATGCCCGCGGAGCCGGTGATCAGCAGCAGTTGGTAACAGCCTGCAGCGGCACGCGAGTGCGTCTCCATGAGCAGGGCCACATCCGATGCGCGCCCGTAGAGTCCCTGGGGGAGGCGGAAGGCATGGGAGCGATCCGCGGCACCGAGCGGAAAGGGCGTGATCTGGCTCCGCTCTCGGAGTTGGCGCCGGCACTCCTCCAGGTCGGCGATGAGCCCCTGGGTGCTCTGGTATCGGGCATCCGGATCCTTGGAGAGCAATTTGAGCACGATGGCCGCCAGAGGCTCTGGCAGTTCTGGCGCGAAGTCTCGTGGGGAAGGTGCTAGCTGGGCGAGATGTGCGTGGAGCAACTCCAGAGGGGTGCTCGCGGGGAAGGCACGGCGGCCCGTGAGCATTTCGAAGAAGGTGGCGCCCAGGGCATAGAAGTCCGCACGGGAGTCCACACTCCGGTTCATGCGCCCCGTCTGCTCTGGCGCCATATAGGCCAACGTCCCCACCAGCCTGGAGGGGCTCTCGGGAGTGGCAGTCTCCGTGGCGATCGCCGCCGAGAGGGAGAAGTCAGCGATTTTCACCACGCGGATGTCAGGATTGACGATGAGATTCTGCGGCTTGATATCCTTGTGAATGACGCCTTGGCGGTGGATGTGGCCCAGTGCTTCGCTGATACACAAGGCGAACTCGAGAAAGGTGTTCACATCCAGTGGACCGCGCTCATCCAGCAGCTGGCGCATGGAGGAGCCACCAAAGTCCTCCAGGACAAGCGCTATCCTCCCGCCAGGGAACTCCTCCAGGCCCAGGGCACGGACGATGCCATCACCTTCGACGCGGCGGGTGATAGTGTATTCGCGGCGCAATTCGAGGGTACGGCGCCGATCGAGGCCATGATCCGGGGGGAACTTGAGGATGACAGGGCAATTGTCCTCGCGACGAGTGGCCCGGACGAGCGTGGAGCGTGCGCTTTCGTGGAGTGTCTGGTGGAGAGTGTAACCCGGCCAGTGTGCCATAAAGTTCTTAGCGGATCTGAGCCTGCGGACCGCATCGAGGAAGAAGGAATGGACCGTCGCTGAGTCTAGTCGAAGTAGGGCCCGCTTTTCTTGGGATGAAGGGCCTTCGCCTGTCTTCAAGATTTCCTGTGCCTGGAGGGGAGGGCCTGGGTGACACTCACCGGATGACTCGCGGGCTCGAACTTGAGCTTCGGCGCCCCGGCGAACATGGCGCGCATCGACTGCACGGCCCGCGCGTCCGATGAGCTGATTCCGTGCTTGATGACAGACATGCTGATCTCCATTCCTGCTAGTTCTGCCGCGCTGGCGGCGCGCTCTCGCGGAGTTGCTTTCACCACGTGATCAACGGGGAGCGATGCACCCAGGTGTCGTCGCGCACCTGGTCCAAGGCAAACCTCGCGACATCTGCTCTCGAGATGGTTCCGCCATGGAAGCTGGAGAGATCCGTGAGCGCGCGGATCGTGTCGCGGCTGGGCTTGTTGTTCAGGACGGAGGGGCGAACGAGGACCCAGTCGAGCCCGCTGTCTCTGACGAGGGCCTCCTGCCGATTCTTGTCGGCGTACACCTTGCGCAAGAGAAGCGGGAAGATCAGGTTGTCGAAAAGAAAGCCGCCGTGCCCCACACGGTCACCGGCGCCAATCCCTGTGATGCAGACCAGACGTGAGACTTGCTCGGTCTTCATCGCGCTCACGAGCGCCCGCGTCGCCGTCGAGAGAAGCGTCACCTCGCGGAACGGGCTGGCCGGCGTGCCACTGCCTGGCTGACGATCAGGCGGCCGGTGCCGCCAGTCGCTCCAAGGACCAGTATCTTCGGTGGGGATGTCTGGATGGTGTCGGTTGCGGAATCTCGCATGGTAGCTACCTCGGAGAGAGGGACGCTTCCTCGGAGGCAGTCCCGTCGTTCATGTCCCTGGTGATGCTCAGAGCCGGCCCTCAGCGAGCAGTTCGCGGGTCCGCTTCAGCGTCGACAGCAAGGCGCTCTTGTAGCCCTTGGGTTTGTGTATGGCCTGTGCCCTCAGGCCGAGGTCGCGAGCTTCGAGGCGAAGTCGCGATAGGAGCGCAGGGGACGGCCCAGGAGCACGGTCAGGCGCTCGACGTCGCCGGCCTCCGCGCCGGTCAGTGTATCGGGACCGACGACGTTGATCCGCTCGAGCGGGAGCGGCTCAGGGGCCTGCTCGCGGCGGATGAGCTCGATGGCTGCGATCTCGCCGAGGTCGCTTGCGTCGATCATGGCGAGGCCCTTGCTGCCGATGGGCATCGGGTAGACGCCGTATCCGAGCACGACGTCCTTGATCGTGAGCTCGTTGTCCATGAAGTAGGCCGGGCGCAGGATGGTGGCGTTGAAGCCCATCTGCTCGATCATCCGCTCGACGCCGAACTTGCCCGCGAAGTGCGGCACGTTCACGTAGCGGTCGCTGTGGAGCACCGACAGGTAGACGATCCGCTCGATGCCCGCCTGGCGGGCCAGGTTGAGCGCGATCAGCGCCTGCGTGAACTCATCGGGCACGACTGCGTTGAGCAGGAACAGGGTGGAGACACCCGCGAACGCGCCGCGGAGCGAGTCGACGTCGAGCAGGTCGCCCTGCACGACGGTGACGCCCGTCGGGAAGTGGGCCTTCGCGGTATCGCGGACGAGCGCGCGCACATCGGCGCCACGCTTCACGAGTTGATCGACAACCTGGCGGCCGACGGTGCCGGTTGCGGCAGTAACGAGGACGGTCATGGGGTTCACTCCGGGTTCGAGTCAGGAGACGCCCTGTAAGTTGCCGTTCCTCTGTTGGGACGAAAGATGCTGTCCATTGACGGACCGTCTCACAGGTGGAACGAATGGACCTGCAGGCCCTCGCTGACTTCAACCTCGTCGCCCGGCACGGAGGGTTCGCACGCGCCGCACGCGCCGCGGGTCGCCCGAAGGCGACCCTGTCCCGCCGGGTCGCGGAGCTGGAGGCCAGCCTCAACCTGCGCCTGTTCGAGCGCGGGGCGCGCACCCTGAAGCTCACCGAGGAAGGGCGGGCGCTCTTCGAGCGAACGGGCTCATTGCTCACCGAGCTCGACGAGGCCGCGGCAGCGATCGCCTCGGGTGGGGAGAAGCCGCGAGGCAGGTTGCGGATCAGCGCGCCTCTGCTCTTTTCGCAGACCGCGATGGGGAAGCTCGCGGCCGGCTTCGCGCTGAAACATCCGGAGGTCCGGCTTGAGATCACGGCGGAAGATCGGGCCGTGGACATCGTCGAGGAAGGTTATGACCTGGTGATCCGGGTCAATCCGAATCCGGATGAAGGCCTCGTCGGACGAATCTTTCTGCGTGACCGGCTGATGGTCGTCGCGAGCCCGGGCCTCGCTCGCCCGGCGGGCAATGTCGCTGTTCCGGCCGTAGTGCGGGGGGCGGGCGACCGGACTGCCGCCTGGGATGTGATGGTGCCAACTGGAAGAGCACGCATCGCGATAGAGCCAGTCCTTCGCCTGTCATCGCTCGTCATGGTCCGCGATGCTGTCCGAGCCGGCGTCGGCGCTGGACGGCTCCCCGTGTCACTCGTCAGTCACGATCTGGCTGCTGGCACGCTGGTGCACTGGGGGGATGCGCTCGGGCCAGACATCGCCCTGTGGACGCTCTATCCGTCGCGGCGGCTGCTGAGCGCTCGTGTATCCGCCTTCCTCGACTACTTGAAGGAAGCTTTCCCTCTGGGAACGCCTGACGAGCTGGCTGCCTATATCGGAGCGTGACGGAGAGAGACGGCCGCGCCGGGGCAACCAGAAATCGGGTCTTATCCGCCCGGTTGCGGCTCGGGCAGGGGGGAATTCGCCAGAGACACCCGATTGGGAGTGGATCGGGGCGGGGAGGCGGCGACCGTGAACCGAACTGGTATGACAGGCATACCAGTTGGCTTGAGTCTCGCCATCATGGCGGAGCCGCCGCGCAACCCCCCAGGAGGTGCTTGAATCGGAGACGGGGGGCAAGCTCGGCGGGCAGTGGGGTGACCCGCGGCTACGACCAGAAGGCGTGGAAGCTGAAATCGCAATCCATGCGGGAGGACTGATCGGTGTAACCGGTTTCGAGGCGGATCCTCGATTTTGATGACGACTCATCCTCGCTGACGAGGAGCACTTGGGCGGTGATGTAGGGTCCCGATGGGGAGGCGACCACGACAGGGATGGACGAGAACGTGCCCTGGAGATCGATGAAGTAGATGCCGCTGCCTCCCTTCGTCACCGAGAAGTTTCCTGAACCGGCGTACACCGTGCCGGGTCCTCCCAGGATGAGTCCGTAAGCCTGCTGCATTGAGGTGTCTTCCCTTGAGGTATGTGAGCCACGTCATGAGGCTCGAGGCGAGGAATCCTTCCTGCCTGGCCTGGCACGGTGCAGGCGGCATGCCGAGGCTGTAGGAAGGCACGATGCCTCAGAAGCTGCCTTGGGTTCGTAGCGGCACCGCGGCTGACATGCCAGCCTCAACGGGTAACAGCGATCCCCGCTGACGTGTCGGCCCTGTCAGTGACATGTCAGCATGCGGAGACCGACAGCTCCTGTCGACCATGGTCGAGGCCATGGGCCGCACCCACCAGATGAACCCCGAGTGGCAGGCGCAGCAGAACTGGAAGCACCCGCAGGCCATGGCGCAGATCCAGGAGGCTGGCCGGCAGATGACCCCAGCAACGGGCCTATCGAGCTCCGCGACTACGGCGCGGCAATCACCAGCTGCTTGCCGGCGGGGATGTTGCGGTGGTCCGTGATGTTGTTCCACCGCTTGATGTCCTCGACGGTGACGCCGTAGCGCTGGGCCACCGACCAGAGCGTCTCGCCCACGGCCAGGGTGTGCACCGCGCTCCGGGCCGACTGCACCTTCGGCGGCGCCTGCGTGGTGGCCACCACCGTGCCGGCGCGCTCCTGCACCGCGGCGGGCGCGCTGCCCGGGTACACCTGGATGACGGTGCCCACCCGCAGCCCGCGCTTGCGGCGCGGCAGCTCGTTCCACTTGCGCAGGTCATCCACCGTCACGTTGAAGTGCTGGGCAATGGCCCACAGGCTGTCGCCCTCCTGCACGCCGTAGGTGATGCGCGTCTTGCCGCCAATCACCTCCGTCTTGAGGGTGCCGGTGGCCACCGGCGCCCGAGGCGTGCCCGCGGGGATCTCCTCCTCGGGGCGCAGCACCGTCACGCCGCTGCGGCGGGCCTGGGCCACCTTGCGCTCCAGCGCCGCGGAGCCGTTGCGGCCGCCCGGCACGGGGATGGCCAGCTCCGCGTTGATGCGCAGCGAGCGCGCGCTCTTCAGCCGGTTGAACTGGAGGATGGCCTCCGACGCGCTGCCGTACGCCAGGGCGATCTTCGACAGCGTGTCCCCGCGCCTCACCTTGTGGATGCGGAAGCTCAGCCGCTCGCTGGGTGACAGCTGCTTGAAGTTCTGCGCGAACAGCTCCGAGCTGCCCTTGGGCAGCCGCAGCACGTACGGCTGCTTCTCGGTGGCCGGCGGGGTGCACCAGCGCTTGAGCTCCGGGTTGAGCTCCTGCACGTCCTTGACGTTCACCCCGGCGGCGCGGGCAAGCACGTCCAGGTCCGTGGCGTCCACCAGCTTCACCTCGTCGTACTCCAGCGGAGGCTCGTACTCGAACTCCTCCTCGCGGAAGCCAAAGGCGCTGGGGTTCTTGGCGATCAGCGCCGCGGCGATCAGCTTGGGCACGTAGTGCTTGGTCTCCTTGGCGAAGCCCCGCTCCTCGGACAGCGCCCAGAAGTTGGAGGTGTTGTGCCGGTCCATCAGCCGGCGCACGCGCCCGCCGCCGGTGTTGTAGCCGGCCCACGCCAGGTACCAGTGCCCCAGCTCGCCATACAGCTGCTTGAGGTAGTTGGCCGCCGCGTGGGTGGCCTTGATGGGATCGCGGCGCTCGTCCACCCAGAAGTCCTGGCGCAGCCCGTACTGCCGGCCCGTGCTGGAGATGAACTGCCAGGGGCCCGCCGCGTGCGCCCACGAGTAGGCGCTGGTGGAGAACCCGCTCTCGATCATCGCCAGGTACACCGTGTCGCGCGGCAGGCCCTTCTGCTCGAGGATGGGCTGCATCACCGGCAGGTAGCGCGTGGAGCGCGACACCCACTTGCGGTACCACTTGCGGCCCGGCCCCTGGAAGAACTGGATGTACTGGGCCACCAGCGGCTGCATCTCCAGGGGGATGTCGTACCGGTCTTGGATCTGCGCGACGTCGAAGTTCTCCAGGTCCTTGATGAGGGGCAGCTCGGGGAGGGTGTCGTCCTCACGGAGGGTGGGCTCCTCCAGGGCATCCAGCATGCGCAGGCGCAGCGGGTTGGCCAGCCCCAGCCGGCGCAGCGACTGGAGCACCTCCGCGTTGGGCCTGGCGGCGGGGTCCAGCGAGGCGCCCTCCAGGGCGCGCAGCTCCTCGAGCTCCGCGGACTCGGACTCGACGTCCTCGTTGGCCTCCTCGGGCTCCTCGGCCTCCTCGGAAACAGTGCTGCCCAGCAGCAGCTTCTTGTCCTCCGCCTCCAGCACGCGCATGCCGGGCGGCGGAGGCGGCATCGGCAGCTCCTCCTTGGAGGAGGGGACCGAGGCGGTGAGGGCGGCCAGCATCAGGCAGAGAGACGGCATGGAGACCCTGAGGGCATGCGCCCGGAAAGCAGGAGAAGACCCAAGTTTCCGTGATTTTCCTTGACAGTCAAACAAGCAACCCGGCGGGCTGCTTCCCGAGCAGGCATTAGCAGCCCGGGCGTTTCACTGCCAGTCCGGAATTCCGCCTACTTGCCTGCCGCGGGCTGGCCGTGGCCGGGGCCGAGGATGCGGGGCAGGTAGGTGGCGTAGTCGAAGTGGGGCGAGTTCTCGGGGTTGTGGCAGGTGACGCACAGGGCGTTGCCGGGGTTGCGGACGATGTTCTTCGTCGTCGGCTCCTCGGAGTGGAGCGAGCCGGGGCCGTGGCAGCTCTCGCAGCCCACGCCCTCGCGCCCCGCCACCTTGTCCAGCCGGCAGACGCCGCCGGGCTTCTCGTAGCCAGTGACATGACAGCCCACGCAGTTGAGATGGAACTGCTTGCCCTTCTCCTCGAGCGTGGTCCACCCGTGGGCGTGCTTGGAATGCTCCCAGACGGGCATGGCCTCCGCGTGGCAGTCCTGGCAGGGGCCGTTGCCCACGAAGGCGGCCTCGCCCTTCTTCGGCGCCGGGCAGTCCTCGCCGTGCTCCCTGGCCCAGGCCAGGTTCATCTGCCCCACGTCCCGGTCATACGCCTGCACCACCTTCAGCACGTCCGGCTGGCCCAGCAGGGTGGACTCCAGCGGCAGGAAGCGCAGCGAGAAGCTGTTGGTGCCCGCCGGGGCCTCCACCGGCTCGGTGAGCAGCTTCTGCTTGCGCGCCACCAGCTCCTCCAGCTTGGCCTGCTTGGCCTTGTGGAGCTGGGGATCGATGCCCGGCAGGTTGATCTCCTTGTTGAGCAGGCCCAGGCGCTGGTCCAGCAGCGCCACCTCGCGCTCGGTGTCGCCCTGGGACTTCACCTGGGAGAAGCGGCCCTTCCGGGGGCCGTAGCCCAGGTCCACGCGCAACAGCTCTCGGCCCTTGCTCTGCAGCCCCACCACGGGCACGGCGGCGCGCACCAGCTTGTGCTCCTCGCCGCTGAACTCGGTGGCCGTGTGGGTGGCGAGGATGAGGTCCGCCTCCAGCCCGGGCTGGTCCGCCGCGGCCTGCACCTGCTCCACCGTGCCGTGGAAGAGCGCCACCACGAAGTCCGCGCCCTCCTTGCGGGCCTGGGCGCTGCCCCGGGTGAGCTGCTCCACGCTCTGGGCGGCCACCACGCCCACCTGGCGCGCCCCGGCCGGCAGCAGCTTCACGCCCCCGGGCGGCAGCTCCGGCAGGCCCAGCCCCTGGCGGAAGGCCACGCCGCGCACGTCATCCAGCTCGCCCGTGGCCCGGACGGCCAGCCCCATGCGCTTCATGGACTCGGCGAGCGCCTGCGCCTTGCGCTCCTCCTGGGGCACCTGGGCCGGCTTGAGCGTCGGCTCTCCGAAGAGGCTGTCGCCGCCGTCGATATAGAGGAGGGGCAGCCCGCTCTTGCGCGCCTGCTCCACCGCGAAGGCCGCCCGGTCGATGCCGCCGCGCATGTTCTCGCTGCAGCCGCAGGGGCCCAGGTAGCCGCGCGTGTCCGCGGAGAGCAGGAGCAGGGCACCCGAGCCCTGGGCGCTGGCCGCCGGCGCCGCCTCGGCGGTCCCGACGGGCTGGACGGGGGACTCCGGGGCGCGCTTGCACCCGGCGAGCACCCCCGCCAGCAGCACCAGGACGGCGACAGCCCGCATCACCAGAGGATGCTCTGCACCAGCTCGTCGACCCGCTCGCCCATGGCCTCCAGCCCGTTCACCTTGGACAGGGAGCCATCGGCACCCACCTGCTCGGCCAGCTTGGACAGCTCGTCGTCCGGGAGGCTGGAGAACAGGATGATGGGGATGTCCTGTGTGCCGTACTCGTTCTTCAACGTGCGGCAGATGTCCGTGCCCTTGGCCTCGGGCATGTGGATGTCGGTGAGGATGAGATCCGGCCGCCACGTCCGAAGAGTCTTCTCGAACTCCATCAGCGTCGAGGTGGCGACCACCTCATAGCCGCGTGCCTCGAGAACGGCCTTCTCCATGGCGAGGGTGATCTCGCTGTCGTCGATGAGGAGGATTTTTCGCTTCTCTTGCACGGCGACCTTCCCTTGGAGCCTCGTTCTAACTTATCCGCCTCCCGAGGTACCACGGCTTTCCACGCGCCTGGTTGCCTGACGCCCCCCTTGCCCTGTCCACGGGCATACGATCCGCTGCTTCGACCCTTGAATGAAGATTGCGCGCCGGGGGGCCCGGACGGAGTAAGGAGAGCGCCTATGTTCCGAGCCTTTCCGGCCTTCTGCGCCCTGGTCCTCGTCAGCCTCCCGGCGTGGGCCCTCAATGCCGGTCTGGGTCCACCTCCACCTACCGTGGACCGGCAGACCCCCCAGGCCACCGTCCAGGGCTTCCTGGAGGCGGCCCACTCCGGGGACTACAAGCGGGCGGCGCACTACCTGGACCTGGACAAGCTGCCCCGCTCCGAGCAGCCCGAGCGCGGGGCCCAATTGGCCCGCCGGCTCAAGTTCGTCATCGACCGCAAGCTCCCGGTGGACCTGTCCTCCCTGAGCAAGGCCCCCGAGGGGGACCCGGCCGACGCCCGCTTCGACCTGGTGGGCATCATCCGCCTGGACGGGGCGGAGGTGCCCATCCGCCTGCAGCGCGTGGCGGGGGGGGAGGACGGTGCGCTGGTGTGGGTGTTCAACGAGGCCACCGTGGGGCAGGTGGACAAGCTCTTCGACCGGTACGGCCCGCTGCTGGCCGAGACGCTGCCGGCGGTCTTCTTCGAGCGGCCGGTGCTGGGGCTGGAGCCGTGGCAGTGGCTGGGGCTGCTGGTGGTGCTGGTGGCCGGCTGGGTGCTGGCGCTGCTCCTGGAGCGGGCGACGCTGGCGTTCTCCATGCGGCTGGCCCGGTGGACGAAGATCGGCTGGGACGACTCGGTGGTGGACTCGGGGCGGGGCCCGCTGCGCCTGCCGTACTACTCGGCGCTGCTGGCGCTCGGCGCCTCCTTTTTGTTGCTGCCCCAACCGACGCACCGGGTGATTGATCGGCTCTGCTACTCGCTGGTCATCGTGGCGGTGGCCTGGTTCATCCTGCGCGTGCTGAAGGTGACCACCGCTTATGTGCACGAGAAGGTGGGGCAGAAGGCGGAGGATGCGGCGCGGCTGCGCAGCCTGAGCACGCAGCTGGCGGTGCTGCGGCGGGTGCTCGAGGTGGCCACCTACATCGTCGCGGCGGCGCTGCTGCTGATGCAGTTCGAGGTGGTGCGCAACGTGGGTGTGTCGCTGCTGGCCTCGGCGGGCCTGGCGGGCCTCGTCATCGGCCTCGCGGCGCAGAAGTCCATCTCCACGCTGCTGGCCGGCATCCAGATGTCGATGACGCAGCCCATCCGCCTGGGGGACCAGGTGGTGGTGGAGAACGAGTTCGGCACCGTGGAGGAGATCACCCTCACCTATGTGGTGGTGAAGGTGTGGGACGAGCGCCGCCTGGTCATCCCCATCACCCAGTTCCTGGACAAGCCGTTCCAGAACTGGAGCCGGGCCAACAAGATGATGCTGGGCGAGGTGCTGCTGCAGGTGGACTACTCGACGGACATCGACGCCCTGCGCGAGGAGCTCAAGCGCATCCTGGAGAACGAGGGCAAGGCGCTCTGGGACGGGAAGGTGCAGAGCGTCGTGGTGCTGAACGTCCTGGAGAAGACGCTCTCGGTGCGAGCGCTGGTGAGCGCAGTGGACCCGGGCAAGCTGTTCGACCTGCGCTGCCTGGTGCGCGAGCGGCTCATCGTCTTCATGCGCCGGCACCCGGGGTGGCTGCCCACGGTGCGCAGCGAGACGCGCCCGCTGGGGCCGCCGAGCCAGGCGGAGCAGGCGAGCCTGGGGCCGGCGCCAACGCCCCGGGCGTGACACCGGATCCAACGGCCGCTTGCCCGCTCACGAAGGGCTGAATAAGTCCGGCGCCAGGACGTCCGGGTTGCTGCAGTCACTCCTTCGTCGCTGGAGCTCACCTTGATGAAGCGTCATGCCAGGGTGTGGGGCGCTGTCGTGCTGCTGGCCGCCATGCCATTACCGGCCCTCGCGCAGGAGCGAGGCCGCACCGATGGACCCGAGGGTTCCGAGTACGGCAAGGGCGGTTATTCCCGCCCGAGCGGGAGGAGCCAGCTCTCGCTGCAGCTCGACTGGGGCGCGGGCGTCAACCAGGAGCCGCCGCCGGAGGATGCGCCCGAGGGGCCACCGCTCATGGTGGGGCTGACCGCCTCCTTCTGGGGAGATGACTGGTTCCAGCTGGACTTCAGCGGCGCGTACCTGATGGATGGCGGGCGGGTGAACGTGCTGGTGGGGCCGCGCTTCCGCACCTACGGCTACCCGCTGAGCCTGCATGTGGGCCTGAAGGTGGGCGCCATCTTCATCCCCGAGCTGGGCGTGCGCTTCGGGCTGTCACCGCAGGGGGGCGCGGACCTGCTGCTGGGAGACCGGGAGAACATCATCCTGGGCCTCACCTACGCGCTGGACATTCCGCTGCCGGCCGAGGCGGACGGAGGGAGCAATACCCACCGTGTGTTCATGAGTGTCGGATACAGGTTCTAGCGCCATGATCCTCCCTGCCCTGATAGCCGCCGTGGCGCTCGCCACGGGCCAGACGCCGCAAGCCACCACCGCGCGCGGCACGACGGTGCCGGTGCTGCCCTTCCCCACGGGCGAGGTACAGACCGTCAACCTCATCGAGTGGAACTCGAACCAGCTGCCGCGGCTCTACGAGCGCTCGGACCAGCTGCCGCTCACGGACGAGGAGGTGGCGAAGCTGTCCAAGGCGGGCTTCACCGCCCCGCAGCTGGTGAAGATGCTCGAGGAGCGCCGCTGCGCCTGTGACGCGAGCGCGGACGGGCTCATCCGGCTCAAGCAGGCGGGGGTGTCGCCGGAGGTGCTGTCGGCCATCTCCCTGCACGCGCTGCCGCCCAACCGCATGCTGAACCTGCTGGTGACGCTGGACTTCACGGGGGCCAGCCGGGACGCGCGCGAGGGCTTCCTCTACTTCTTCGTGGAGGATGGCGAGCTGACGCGGGTGCTGAGCCTGAACGTGCCGGACCTGCTGCGCAACCAGAACGCGCACGACACGATGGTGGACCGCAGCGACATCCTCCGGGCCAGGACGGTGCGGCGCATCCAGCTGCCGGGCTCGGTGCCGCTCAAGACGTACGGGCCGCACCGGGTGCTGGTGGCCGCCAGCGCGAGCCCCACGCTGACGCACCCCTCGCAGCTGACCCAGGCGGAGCGGGCCAGGGCCCAGCTCTACACCTTCGACTACCCGCGCTCCTCGCTGCAGAGCCTCTGCCGGCTGACGGCGGGGTACAGGCAGGACGCGGTGCTTGGCTACAAGTGGCGCTTCGAGGGCAGCCGCTTCGAATGCGAATGGAACTAGGAGTGCACACCCCATGAACACCCGACTGATCGTCTCCGCCAGCCTCGCCGCCATGCTCGCCGGCTGTGCCGTGCACGGGCCCCGGGCCTACACGCGCGGCACGTACGAGGACCCGAACACCATCGAGATGCTGTCGGATCAGTTCAACGAGAACGATCTGCAGCTCATCGCGAAGAAGATGGCCGAGTCGCTGGCCAGCTCGCCGCGCTTCGCGCAGATGGATCCCCAGAAGCTGCCCATCGTGCTGGTGGGCAAGCTGAAGAACAGCACCTCGGAGCACATCGACATGCGCTCGCTGGGGGACAAGATCCAGACGGCGCTGGCGCAGACGGGCCGGTTCGCGCTGGTCGACCAGCAGGCGCGCTGGGACATCGCGGAGGAGTACGAGTACCAGCAGTCCGGCTACGTGAACCCGAACGAGGCCAAGGGGCCGGGGCAGCAGATCTCCGTGGACTTCATCATGACGGGGGACCTGGCCTCCATCATCCAGGAGGTGGGTCGGGACAAGCTCGTCTATTACAAGATGACGGCGAAGCTGAACAACGTGCGCACCGGCCTGCTGGAGTGGACGGACGAGAAGCAGATCCGCAAGAAGTTCGAGAAGCGCAACGTGAGCTGGTGACGCGGCGCTGAGCGCTTGGGAGCGAGCCATGCCCCACCGTCTCGGTCGCGGCCCGTGCCCTCGGGCGTGGGCCCTGCTGCTGCTCCTGGGGCCTGTGCTGCTGGTCGGGTGCGCCGGTGACTACGTGGCGCGCACGTACGGCGTGCGCCAGGCCTACGAGGGTGAGGACTACCCGCGCGCGCTGAGCGAGCTGGAGGACCTGGAGCGGAACGGCAACCCGAACGACACCCTGCTGGTGCTGCTGGACAAGGGCATGGTGCTGCACGCGGCCGGGCGCTGGCAGGAGAGCATCCAGGTGCTGGCGAAGGCGGACCGGCTCTCGCAGGAGCTGGACGGCATCTCCATCCGCGAGGAGGCGGGCGCGCTGCTGAGCAACGAGCGGCAGCGGGCCTACCGGGGGGAGGACTTCGAGAAGCTGATGATCTCCGTGCTCCAGGCGCTCAACTACGCGCAGCTGGGCCAGGACGAGGACGCGCTGGTGGAGGTGCGGCGCGTCAACGAGCGGCTGCAGCGGATGATCGTCGAGGAGAAGAAGCCGTACGAGCAGCTGGCCATCGCGCGCTACATCGGCGGGGTGCTGTACGAGGACCAGCGCAACTGGGACTCGGCGTACATCGACTACGCGAAGGCGCTCGAGCTGGAGCCCCGGCTGGGGCCGCTGGCGGAGCCGCTGCTGCGTCTGGCGAAGCTGGCGGGGCGGGACGAGGCGTACGCGGAGCTGCTCCAGCGCTTCCCGAACGTGCCGCACGAGCCTCTGGGGCCGGGGGAGGGGCAGGTGGTGGTCGTCATCGAGGCGGGGCTGTCGCCGGAGAAGCAGTCCATCAACCGCCCGTACCAGCCTGGCGCGGTGGAGCTGGTGACGGTGCCGGTGTACCGGGACCGGAGCGCCACGCCCCAGGCCCAGGTGAGCGTGGGGGCGGTGACGGAGGGGGCGGTGACGGTGACGTCGCTGGAGCAGGTGGCGAAGGTGCACCTGGACGACCGGATTGGCCGGATGCTGGCGAAGCAGCTGGCCGGGGTGGTGGTGAAGGCGGGGGTGGCGGCGGGGGCGGGGGCCCTCACCAAGAGTGAGGAGGTGGGCTACCTGACGTTCCTGCTGCTGAACCTGGGCAACGAGGCGGACCTGCGCTCGTGGCTGTCGCTGCCGGCGGAGTTCCAGCTGGCGCGGTTCCGGCTGCCGGCGGGGCGGCACATGGTGCAGGTGGACTACGGGGGGCGGCTCTCGGCGCGGGAGGTGGAGGTGAGGCCGGGGCGGGTGTCGGTGGTGGTGCTGCGGCGCTACTACTGAACGGGCATTGCGGTGGAAGTGTCGCGGCTGGCCCATCTGATGTAGGGTCCGCGCCCCAATGTCGCCGGTTGTGGCCACGGTCGCCGCCTATTCGTTCTTCATTCTGCTGGGTGCCATCGCCGGCTCGCTGGTGGTGGTGTTCACCCATCGGGCGACGCGGCTGGTGTCGTTCCTGGCGTTCGCCGCGGGGGTGATGCTGGGGGCGGCCTTCTTCCACATGCTGCCCGAGGCGTTCCACGGGGGCGGCTATCCGTCCTTCACGCTGGTGCCGGCGGGGTTCGTGTTCCTGGTGGTGCTGGAGCGCAACTTCCTGTCGCACACGTGCGAGGAGCCGCTCAACTGCACCGAGCACGCGCACCACGGGCTGGGGCTCACGGCGTTCGTGGGGCTGTCGGTGCACACGCTCATCGACGGGCTGGCGCTGGGCTCGGCGGTGACCGAGGGCGTGGGGCTGATGGCCTTCATCGCCATCATGGCGCACAAGATTCCCTCCTCGCTGTCGCTGGCCTCCATCCTCAAGTCGGAGGGCAAGGGCACGCGGGTCATCCTGGGGTACGCGAGCTTCTACGGGCTGATGGTGCCGGTGGGGGCGGGGCTGTATTTCCTGTCGAACGCGGCGCTGCACCTGGAGAAGTTCTCGCCGTGGGCGCTGGCGTTCTCCGCGGGCACTTTCCTCTACATCGCGGTGTCGGATCTGCTGCCGCACGTGAGCCGGCATGGCAAGGAGCGGCAGGGGCGCAACCTGGTGGCGCTCGTCGCGGGGTTGCTGCTGATGCTGGCGCTGGCGCGAGTGGTGGAGCACTGAGCGGATGCCCGAAAGGGCAGCGCCAGTGGGCTGGCGTACCGTTATGTTGCTGGGAGTTCGCGGGGAGGCTCGGCACACGACATGGCGCGGCGCGCGGTGTTCTCCAGGCTCGTGAAGTGGGGGCGGAGACACCCGCTGGGGGCCGGAGTGCTCGCGGTGGTGGTGCTGCTGGCGGGCGTGGGAGCGGTCCGCTCGGCGCGTGGCGCCGAGGTGGAGGCCCTGCGCGTCACCTGGGGGCCTGTCGTCCACCGGATTGTCGTGAGCGGACGGGTGTCGCCTCCGTCGCAGGTGTCGGTGGCCTCGGTGCTGGCGGGGACGGTGGAGGCGGTGGCGGTGGAGGAGGGGGCGCAGGTGGAGCCGGGGCAGCTGCTCCTGAAGCTGGAGGCCTCCACGCTGGAGGCGGACGTGGCGCGCGCCCGGGCCGGAGTGGGGCAGGCGCGCGCGAGGCTCAAGCAGTTCCTGGAGGTGAGCGCGCCGCAGCGGGCGCAGGCCGTGCGGCAGGCCGAGGTGGAGCGGGACCAGGCCGAGCGCGCCTTCGAGCGGACCCGGACGCTGGTGGAGGCGGGCTCGGTGACGCAGGAGCAGTTCGAGCAGGCCCGGAGCGGGCTGGAACTGGCGCGCAGCCGGCTGGCGAGCGCGCAGGCCCAGGCGACGGCGAGCGTGCGGGGCGGGGCGGAGGTGTGGCTGGTGGAGGCGGGGGTGGCGCAGGCGGAGGCGGAGCTGAAGGCCGCCCAGGAGCGGCTCGCGCAGGCCACGCTCGCGGCGCCGGTGCGGGCGGTGGTGCTGCGGCGGGACGTGGAGCCGGGGGACTCGGTGCAGCCGGGCCGGGTACTGCTCACGCTGGCGCGAGTGGGAGAGACGCGGCTGGTGGTGGAGCCGGATGAGCGCAGCCTGGCCTTCATCCAGCGGGGACAGCCCGCGCGGGCCTCGGCGGATGCGTTTCCCCAGGAGCGCTTCCCCGCGACGGTGGAGACGGTGGCTCCGGCGGTGGATGCGGAGCGGGGGACGGTGGAGGTGAAGCTCGCGGTGCCGAAGCCGCCGGACTACCTGCGGCCGGGGATGACGGTGTCGGTGGAGCTCGAGGTAGGGCGCCGCGAGCGAGCGCTGGTGCTGCCGGCGGAGGCGGTGCGAGACACGGCCTCGGAGCAGCCGTGGGTGCTCGTCCCGGAGGGCGGCCGGGCGGTGAGGAGGGATGTGGAGCTGGGGCTGCGAGGAGAGGATCGGGTGGAGGTGGCGAAGGGGCTGGCCGAGGGGGAGCTGGTCCTGCTTCCCGCGGGGAGGCCGCTGGTGCCGGGCCAGCGGGTGAGGCCGCGGGTTCGAGAGGGGCGGTGAGGGGCCATGCCGTTCGAGCTCTTCGTCGCGCTGCGGTTTCTTCGGGAGGGCCGGGCCCAGACGGTGCTGATCCTCGCGGGGGCCTCGGTAGGGGTGGCGGTGATCGTCTTCCTCTCGGCGCTGATCGACGGGCTCCAGGTGAGCCTGGTGTCGAGGACGCTGGGCTCTCAGCCGCACATCATCGTCCGAGCACCGGATGAGGCGGCCCGGACGCTGACGCGCTCGTCGAGCGATCTGGTGCAGGTGGTGCGTCCGGCGCAGCGGCTGCGGTCGGTGGACCAATGGCAGCAGGTGCGGACGCTGCTGGAGCGCACGCCGGGGGTGGAGGCGGTGTCGCCGGTGGTGTCGGGGCCGGGCTTCGCGGCGAGGGGCACGGCGAGCCGCTCGGTGGCGATCCGAGGGGTGGAGCCGGAGGCATTCTCGAGGGTCATCGACGTGCCGTCGCGCCTGGTGGCGGGGAGGTGGAGGCTGCTCGGGGCCGAGGCGGTGATCGGGCAGGAGCTGGCGAAGGACCTGGGGCTGTCGGTGGGGGACAGGGTGCGGCTGTCCACGGCGGAGGGGCGCGTGGACACGTTCCTCATCACGGGCATCTTCGATCTGGGGAACAAGGACGTGAACGAGCGCTGGGTGCTGGTGCCGCTGCGCTCGGCGCAGACGCTGCTGGAGCTGCTGGGCGGAGTGTCGGCGCTGGAGCTGAGGGTGACGGACCTGTTCGGCGCGGACGAGCTGGCGGGAGAGCTGCGGCGGCGCACGGGGCTGGTGGCGGAGAGCTGGATGACGTTGAACGCGCAGCTGCTGACGGCGCTGCGCTCGCAGAGCAGCTCGCGGTACATGATCCAGTTCTTCGTGATCGTGGCGGTGGCGCTGGGGATCGCTTCGGTGCTGGTGGTGTCGGTGGTGCAGAAGTCGAGGGAGATCGGCATCCTGAAGGCGATGGGGACACCGACGGGGAAGGTGATGCGGGTGTTCCTGATCCAGGGAGCGGTGGTGGGGGTGGTGGGCTCGGTGGTGGGCAGCGGGATGGGAGCGGGGCTGGCGCTCTTCTTCACGTCGATGATGCGGAACGCGGATGGCTCGCCGCTGTTTCCCATCACACTGGAGCCGAGGCTGTTCCTCACGGCGGCGGGAGTGGCGCTGGTGACGGGGCTGGTGGCGGCGGTGGTGCCGGCGAGACGCGCGGCCTGGCTGGATCCGGCGGTGGTGATCCGCAATGGCTGAGCCGGTGCTCCAGCTCCAGGGAGTGACGAAGGACTACGGGGAGGAGGTCGTCACCCGGGTCCTGCGAGGCATCGACCTGGAGCTGCGAGCCGGTGAGTTCGCGGCGCTGGTGGGGCCATCGGGCTCGGGGAAGAGCACGCTGCTGAACCTGATCGGGCTGCTGGACAGGCCCACGGGGGGCAAGGTGCTGATCCAGGGGCAGGACACGTCGGAGTTGGATGACGACGGGCTGGCGCGGATGCGGGCACGGACACTGGGCTTCATCTTCCAGTTCCACCACCTGCTGGGAGCCTTCAGCGCGGCGGAGAACGTGATGATGCCGCTGCTGGCGGACGAGGGGCGGCCCACGGCGCGGATGCGGGAGCGAGCGCTGGCGCTGCTGAGGGACGTGGGGCTGGGGGAGCGAGCGGACGCGCCGCCGAGCAAGCTCTCGGGTGGGCAGCAGCAGCGGGTGGCGATTGCGCGAGCGCTGGTGACATCGCCGCCGCTAGTGCTGGCGGACGAGCCCACGGGCAACCTGGACACGGGGACCTCGGCGCAGGTGTTCGAACTGCTGCGCCGCTTCAACGTGGAGCGGGGGACGACGTTCCTCATCGTCACGCACGATCTGCGCCTGGCCGAGCAGTGTGACCGCATCATCGAGATCGTCGACGGAAGCATCCGCAGGGACGAGCCGGTGACCAGGGGCTCCCGGCCCGGGTGACCCATCAGGGCTCCCGTGCTATCTCGATGGAAGGGACATGCTCCGTCACGTGAGACCGCGCGCACTGCCATGGCTGGCACTCTTCTCGCTGGTCTCCTGCAAGGGATGCTTCGATGAAGCATCCACGCGCGCCCCGGACGCCGCTCCGAGAGCTGAGCGTCCTCGGCCCGCTGACGGTGGCGGCGATGGGCTCCAGGTCCTCGAGACGAGCGTGTTCCGTGCGGCGGGCGAGCCGGACTTCAAGAACCGTTATGCGTCGACGGTCATGATCACGACGGGACCGCCAGAGGCGTCGAAGACATGCAGCGGCGTGCTCCTCGCTCCAAGCCTCGCCCTCACGGCGGCGCACTGTGTCTGCGAACCGCGAGCCGAATGCGTCGCGACGGCCTATGTGACGACAGTGACTTATGATCCCGTGAAGGCGAGGATCGGCACGGGCGGGCAGACCCGGGTCTACGAGGGAGTCGTGCTGCCTCATCCGGAACTCGAGCTCCTTGTGGACCCCACGGGACAGGTCGTGGCCGGCAAGGCGAATCTGGCGCTCCTTCAGCTGGACGAGCCGGTTGAGGGCCTCCACTCAGGGTTCGCGCTGACAGACACCCCTGCTCAATCCGGCGAGCTCCTGGTCATGGCGGGTTATGGGCGAGGGGGAGACGTGGGGAGCTTCTATGGGCTTCGCTACTTCAGGAAGAACAAGGTCGCGCGGGCTTCGACACCTGGAGGTGAGCGAGTCCTGTACGAGCAGCAGGGCACATCGCTGTACAATGGCTTCGACGGCGGGCCCTGCTTTCGAGAAGAGGGCCCGCAGCGATGGCTCGTGGGCATCGCGACCTGGGGCTCCGACAAGGAACTGTCGTTCACAGACCTGTCTCCGTACCAGGACTGGTTGCGCGCCGAGCTCAGCAAGGATGCGCGCGACTCCGGACGTCCGTGAAGGAGGAAACGGCTCCATGATGGCGCATCGAGGCGGTACCACGCTCTCTTCCGTGCTGGCGGTGCTGCTCGTGGGGGCAGGGTGTGCGACGGCTCCCGTCGCGCCTCGGCTGGATGAAGCGCAAGCTCAGGTCTTCGAGCTCCCGGCGGAGGCGGTGTCTCCCCCGGCCCAGGCGGACCAGCTGTTCGTGTTGGGCGCCACGGGTGTGGATGTATCGAACCGCTACCTGTCGACGGTGGTCGTCACCACGGATGAGGCGTCCGGCATGTGCAGTGGCGTTCTCATCAGCCCACGCCTCGTGCTGACCGCGGGGCATTGCGTGTGTGGACGGCGAAGGGTGACGCATGCCGCGGGTGCCAGCGGAACCGAGATCGACGGCTCACAATGCGCCAGCAAGGCCTTTGCCACGGTCACGGCCTACGAGCCGACCAAGGCGAAGTCGCAATACTCCATGCTGCCCCGCATCTATCAGGGGAGCGTCCGACCCCATGGCGAGCTGAAGATCCACCTCGATGCGCAGGACAACGTCGTGTCGAGTCGAGCCGATCTGGCCCTCATCCTGTTGGAGGAGGCGGTAGCGGGTGTGGGAGTGGCGCAGCTCGCGGGGAGCGAGGTGCGCCAGGAAGAAGCCCTCGTCATGGTGGGCTACGGCGCTGACAAGACGGACCTGGGGGAGGCCATGCCGGGATTTCGTCGCTATGGCACCAATGCGGTCACTCAAGTAAGGCCCCCGGAAGAGGGGCTCTTCGTCATGGAGAAGGAGGGGGCGCACTCGTATGCCGGAGACAGCGGAGGGCCATGCTTCCGCGAAGACAAGAAGGGCCGCTGGCTGGTGGGCATCTCGGCGCGAGGAACGGGCAAGGTGTCGAGATTCACGAGCACCTACCGTTACAAGGCCTGGCTGGAGCAGGAGATCAAACTCGCCGCGAAGCGCAAGACGTGAGCTTGTCAGGAAGGGCCGCTGCCAGGCATGGCGCTAAGGACGAACGGTCCGCGCGCGATTGCCGTCAAGTCTGCTGGGACACACCGTTGAGCTGACGGGAGACGCCCATGCTCACGATCGACGAACTGATGACCCGCGATGTCGTCACGCTGGAGGCGGACGACGCGCTCATTGATGTGGATGACCTCTTGAAGCGGCACCACATCCGCCACGTCCCCGTCGTCCACGACGGGAAGCTCGTGGGGATGGTGAGCCACCGGGACCTCATCCGCGCGCTCGCCCGTCAGCCCCTCGGGCAGGGCGCGAGGCCCCTCGGCGTGAAGGACGTGATGACCCGGGACGTGGAGACGGTGCTCCCCTCCACCTCCACGCGCCAGGCCATCGAGAAGCTCCTGGACCGGCGCTTCGGGTGCCTGCCCGTGGTGGATGAGAAGGGAACCCTCGTGGGCATCGTCACCGAGTCCGACTTCCTGCGCCTGGCCCTGGCGCTCCTCAAGGAGCGCGAGACACGCACGCCCGAGTACGAGCAGGTGCCGGTGAGCCCGCACTGACGCGAGCCTCTTGGCTTTCGGCCCGCCGGGCTGGAGGATGCGCCGCCCCAAACCCGGCCCCCATGGAACGACGCTCCGACTGGTACTCCCACCCCAAGTATTACGAGGCCATCTTCGGCACCGACACCCGCAAGGAGATGGACTTCCTCCTCGAGGTGAATCGACACCACGGCACCGGAGGCTCGCTGCTGCTCGAGCCCGCCTGCGGCGCCGGGAGGCTCGTGGCCGAGGCCGCGCGCCGAGGGCTCGACATCGTCGGCTATGACATCTCCGAGCCGATGCTCGCGCACGCCCGCCGCCGCCTCTCGCCCGCGAGGAGGCGCCACGTCCACCTCTTCCAGTCGCGCATGGAGTCGTTCTCCGCGCCCGAGTGGGAGGGCCGCGTGGACCTGGCCTTCAACCTCGTCTCCACCTTCCGCTACCTGGACAGCGAGACCGCCGCGAGAGAGCACCTGAAGAGCACCCGGAGGCTGCTCAAGCCCGAGGGCATCTATGCGCTGGGCTTCCACCTCACCGACTACGCCCGCACCACCCTGGAGCGCGAGCGCTGGGTGGGGCGCGTGGGCCGGGACACCGTCATCTGCAACACCCGCGAGGGGCTCCCGGATCGCCGCCTGCGGCGCTCGGCCATGCGCAACCGGCTGCGAATCACCGGTCCGGGCCGGGACATGCTCATCGAGACGAACTGGTTCTTCCGCACGTACGACCTGGACGAAGCGCGGCGCCTCTTCCGCTCGGCGGGCCTGCGCATCCTGGCCATGTACGACTTCGACTACCGGTTGGAGAGCCCGCTCGGGCGCGGCAGCAACCGGCTGGACCGCGTCTTCATCCTCCAGCCGCTTCCGACACCTGCTGGACGGAAGCCGCGAAGCGCAGGCAGGGCCTCGCGCACCGAATCAAAATAAGGGTTACTCTATGAGAAGGAGAGTCGTGCGGGACGAGAGCGCCGTGTAGGCGTTTCTGCGTCATGTGCGCAGGAGCCCACCGCCTCGGACCCAGCTGCGTTCGACTTGGACGCAACTGCTTCCAAAATGGACGCAAGTGCGTCCAACCTGGACGCAAGCGCTCTCACCACCCTCTTGTAAGGGGTTGATTCTACTCACCAGCGATGACGTCCCAGACTGGCGTACAACCTGCATCAGGTTTGGGCGTGCGCTTCCTCACCGGGCGCATCGCAGTCTGGGGGGGTAGAAGCGCGGAAGGAGGGGCCGCTCCTTCCGCGCTTTTTCATGTCCACAGTTCGGTGAGTCTTTTCCCGACATCCACAAGCACCCCTCAGCTCCTGGGCTCGGTGGACTCGAGGAACAGCTCGGCCTCGTCCTGGACCTCCTCGGGAGGGCTGGCGGTGAGGCTCTTGTCGTCCCAGAGGAAGTCGTAGACGGCGCGCAGGTGGGACTTCTCGAAGCCGAGCTTGCGGAGGGAGGACTCGGCATCCGGGAGCTTGCGCCCCTTCTTGAGCTGCTTGAGGGCCAGGTAGATGAGGCGGGCGCCGGGGAAGCTGTGCTCCGAGTAGTCGGAGCCGGCGACGAACTCGGTGACCTGGGGGCGCAGGAGCGAGGGGTCGGCGCCGAGCCTGGCCTTGGCCTCGGAGAGGGCGGCCTTGACGGAGGTGAAGTCGGCATCGCTGAACGAGCTCTTCTGCAGGACGCCGGCGGTGACCTTGGGATCGATGCCCCAGCTCTGGAGGGAGAAGGTGGAGCGAGCCAGGCCGAGCGCGGTGGCGGCGGCGACCGCGCCGAAGTTGCACTGCATCTTCGAGTCGACGTGCTCGAGCGAGGCGATGAGGCGGAACCCGGAGAACTCGCCGCGCATGCGGGAGACGCCCTCCTGGAGGGTGGTGGCCTGGAGCGCCTTGCGGAGGAAGAGCTCGTAGACGAGCTTGGAGGCATCACCGGTGGCGTTGCCGGAGGCGATGTCGCCGTAGCCGAGCTTCTGGGCGGTGGAGGAGGCGACGGACTGCGAGCGGAGGACGATCCGATCGTAGTGAGGGCTGGAGGTGCCCGCGGGGATGGCGGCGGCGGGGGGCTGCAGGAGGGGGTGGCGGCGGCTGATCACCTGGGAGAGGTGGGGCTGGGAGTCCTCGTCGGAGAGCCAGGCCTTGGCGGTGCGGCTGGCGAGCTTGAAGGAGTCGGAGGAGGTGCTGCCGGAGGCCTGCCAGAGCTCGTAGACGCGAGCGACCTCGGCCTCGAGGAGGCGGCCGCCGCGGGCGCGAGCCTTGGCGAGGGCATTGTCCTTGGAGGTGTTGGCGACGATGTGGCTGGCGGCGAAGGCGACGGAGAGGGCCTTGCTGACGGCGAGGCGGGCGTAGGAGTCCTCGAACTTGAGGGCGAGGGGGACGGGGCGGAGCTTCGCGTCGGGATCGGACGCAACGAGTGCATTGGAGACGCAGCTGCGGATGTTGGTGTCGATGCCGAGGACGGTCTGCGCATCGAAGACCCCGGGGGTAGGCATCCAGGAGAGGGCGGAGGGTTCGGAGAGGCCGAACATCTCGATGGCATAGGACACCTGGCTGAGCCCGAGCTCGGAGGCCCAGGCGATGGGGAGCCGGTCGGTGAGCTTCACGGTGGTGTCGAACTTGCTGTTCTGGACGTGGACGCGGAAGCCGGAGCCCCAGCGGAGGGTGTAGCCGGTGGAGCCAGTGGCCTGGGCGACGGTGTCATGGCTGTTGATGAAGTCCCAGGAGCGAGTCTCCCACTGGCCCTTGCCGTCGGAGTCGAGCATGCCGAAGAGGCCGACGGAGAAGGAGGAGTCCACGGTCTCGTTGATGGCCCCGGAGACAGCGTCGGTGAGCTCCTTGGCGAGGGGAGTCGAGGGGAGGGGAGCGAGCTCGCCCTTGTCGGCGAAATCGATGAGGGGAAGGACGAACGCCTCCGCCTCGACATCGAGATTGATGGGGATCCACTCAGCCATGGCAGCCTCCAGAAGGCCCGCGACCCAGGGAGTAGGGGTGAAGCGAGCACTTGTTTCCTGTGCAGGAACCGTTCCACGGCCAACCAATCGAAAAAGAGGACCACGGGGTGTCCTCATAGGGCAGGGAGGGAGGTCACATCCTGGATTGGAGTAGGGAGGAATGTGGATGAGTGCACCCACGGAATTGCCTGGCCTGGAGCGGCTGATGGAAGTGTGCCGCCGACTGCAACTGAGGATGCGGACAGCCCCTCCTGGACATCAGCTTCCCCGAGCAGGAGCGCCGATCGAGGGGCTGCCCTTCGATCCGATGCTCGCTGCGGTCTATTCACGCCTGGGGCAGGGGGCGTTCGCCACGGACGTGGCGGGCATCATATTGAGCCGCTTCGATGACGAAGAGCGAAAGCTGGAGCGTGACAACCAATGGTGGAGCCAGGGCTACCGCAAGAGCCTGGCGTTGCCGACCTTCATCTTCGCGGGGGAACCGCTCATGGCCTACCACTACGCCACGGTCCCAAGTCTCGCGGACGACGAGGGCAGACAGCCTGTCGTCTGGATCGATGTCTATGAGGAGCCCTACGCGCTGCCAGTGGCCTCCAACGTAGACCGTTTCTTCGCGACGTATGCCGGTTACCTGGAAGCCCTGATGGCGTTGCCAAAGGCCCGGGAGGAGGGTGACACGCTGCTGACCTTCCCGTGGGGAGTGCCTGCCCTGATGGGGGGGGACACCCAGCTCGTGGAGTTGCTGCGCTCCGGTAGCTTCTCTCCCATCATGAAGACGACGAGCACCACCCCCAAGTGGGTGAGCCAGGTCCTGTCGGCTGCTCGTTCATGAGTCCTCCACCCCCCCAGGACTCATGAAGTAGGGTAGAAGGAAGCCCACCCTCGGTGGCGCAGGAGCCGTTCCATGGCCAACCAGCTGACGTACGCGGTACAGGGCGCGCTTCCGGCGAGCACGCAGATAGGCCACTGGCGTGTGCAGGAGGTACTCGGAAAGGGTGCCTTCGGTACGGTGTACGGGGTCGAGAGAGCGGAGGCAGCAGAGGCAGGCGCCTTCGCGTTGAAGCTGGCCAGCACGCCCGATGATCCGCGCTTCGAGCGAGAGGTGGAGCTGCTCTCGCGCATCCGGCATCCCCAGGTGCCACGGCTGCATGAGCATGGCTGGTGGACGCATCCGAGTGGCGTGGCCTTCCCGTACCTCGTCATGGACCGGATCGAGGGCAGGACGCTCTATCAGTGGGCCTCGGAACGTCCGCGGACCTCCCGGCAGGTGATGCGGCTGCTGGCGGACTTGGCGTGGGCGTTGGATGCGACACACCGGGCCGACTGCGTGCATCGGGACGTCAAGGGCGAGAACGTGCTGGTGAGCCCGGAGGGACGCGCCTTCCTCATGGACTTCGGAGCAGGTGACTTCAAGGGGGCGCGCACGCTCACTCGCGAGCTGCTCCCTCCCGGGACACCCTACTACCGCAGCCCCCAGGCGCTGCGCTTCCACTGGGTCCATCGCCACGAGCGCGGAGCCCACTACGAGCCGGGTCCCGCGGATGACGTGTACGCGTTGGGGGTGACGGCTTACGTCCTGGTGACGGGCGGGTATCCTCCGTGCCGGGTGGAACCGCAGTGGGATAAGGAGCCCGCGAAGCTTCCACCGTCGCTGCCGCTGCCGCCACTGAGCGAATTCGCCACGGTGTGCCCGGAGCTGGACGCCCTCATTCTGCGCATGCTGTCGGATGAGCCCGAGGCTCGAGGAAGCGCAGGGGAGGTTGCTCACGCCCTCGAGCACGCTGGGAATCCTGCGAGCCCGAAGGCAGACGTTCCCATCGTCCCTCGCGAGAGCGGGTCTGCATCCGATGGGAAGCACGCGAGTTCATCTAGCAGAGGTCGCTCGCTGAAGACGCTGGGGATCGCCTCTTCGGCTGCGGGCATCCTCTTGGCGGCTGCTGCATGGTGGGGGACGCAGCTGGACTGGGAAGGACTCAGTGGGGCTCAGGAGGAGCGTCACTCCGTCTCGGAGGATCGGGGCATCGTAGCCGTGGGGGATGGGGCCCGGCTTGTTTCCACCAATTCCTCTCCGCACCAGACGCCATCCATGGGGCTTGGGCTCGACATGCCCAAGAAGCCTTTACCAGGTCAGCGGGTTCCTCCATGCAGGGAAGGCTTCGAGGTGGAGATTGAGCTGACGGAGGGCCAGAAGGACACGCGGAGTTGCTGGATCAAGGGCGACGTGCAGGGCTCCGCATGCAAGGCGCACGGCTACGAGTACCGAGGCGGTTGCTACGCGCCCAGTTATCCGCCTCCGAAACTGCCCCAGTCCATGAGGCCATAAATAAGGATACAGCTTACTTGAACGTGGCCTGATCAGTTGTGTGGAGCGCCCGAGCAGTGCTCCACTGTGAGAAAAGGAACCTGAATGGAGAATATTGCTGAGTTTCTCTTTTCAAGGCGTGCGCGAGCGCTACCTGACCAGGGCTTCGCGGAGATCCTTGAGGAACTTATGTGGGCCCTCGATGAAGAAATGGTGGACCAAATCATCTCGGCGAGGCGGCGGTGGCTGGAAGAGAACAGCATGGAAAAGGCTCGCATCGCGCTCTTGATGCGTGAGTCTTTCCCCTATGATAGCCGTAGTCGACTGGTCGAGGTGCTTGAGCAAATCAGAGGGAAGTGGCCTGAACTCGAAAAAGAGTGCACGACTACCCTTGCCGCGTGGGACCGTTGTTTTGGATCGAACCACTCCTGATAGTGGGGCGATCATTGGGCCTGATGACGCAGTTTTGGTGAAGTAATTGGTAGGTCTCTCTCAAACGAATGAGAAGAGGGGTATGAGCGACTGGCGCCCAAAGCTGACGGTGATTGGTGATCCGGTCGCGGATGACTACTGGTCCTATAGAACAGCGGAGGGAGTCAAAAGAACCTCCCGTGTGACGGTAGGTAGACCCGTCCCCCTTTCAGACGGAAAAGATTGGTATTGTCCGATACACTTTGAACACGTTACCCAGGGGATTGATTATGCCTTTGGGGTGGGGCCGGTCGATGCGCTCATGAACGCGATGTATTTCATTCGCAGGCAGTTCTATCGGTTTGATCGCGTGAGCCCGCGGGCAAGGCCCGCAGGAGTTCCCAAGCGTCTCGGCACCCGAAAAAGAGCGGTTTCCAAGAAGAAGGTCAGGAAGCGTTAATTGGCAGCATCCTCCGCCCTTGTCGCTTTTCAGGCTTGGAGCAGCAGCGTGAAATCCGGAAACTCGCCCACCTTGACGGCCGGAATGCTTACCAGTTGTTCGGGGGAGAAACTCTTCTCTGGCGAATCCTCGATCCAGTGCGCGAAATTCGAGGCCTTCCAGCTGGGCGAATCAGTGGTTTGCCCTGCGGTGGAGAAGAGCGTTTGCATGAAGCGCTCGGCAATTGCTTCGCCCCAGGAAAGAGCCGCTTCTGCTGAGTCAGCCTTCACGAAGATCGCGGAGGATGATTCATCGTCCCAGTCATGGGTTTCGTTCGCATGCCATTGGGCCGGAGTGCAATAGCCAAATCGAAACAGGTAGTGCCCCATGCGCTTACTCTTTTGGGTGCTCGAGATGCCAGTTCTCGCTGGACGATGAGCCGAGCAGGGTCTCAGGAGGACTCTTCATCCTTGAAGTCCACTTGCCGCTGCGAGAGCCGCGAGTTCGCGCTTCTTGATTCTTATGTATTTCATGAGATGGATCTCTTTGGGTAGTTGTGGTGCAATGCCGTCTAGGATTCTCTCCACCGCCGAATTCGGCGCCTGATGGATGTGGTTCAATAAGCCTGGGCGAAAACGCCTTGCTGGCCGGATCGTCTTTCCTGCGAGCCAGATTTCCACGAAGTCGCTTGTTGCGAGATGGTGCTTCCCGGCGGACACTGCTGCACGGAATCGAGCAATCAGCAGAGGAATGCGGTGACGGGGTGGGCCCTCTTCCTCAATCAAGGTGTTGAAGATTGCTACGGCTTGCTGGGGCCGGCCTATGCGTAAATACGCATGAGCCAGTGCTTTTCTTGCGTCCCGGGAGTTCGGGTGTTTCTCGCAAAGCGCATGTCTATACTCCACGCATTCCCAGTCCTCCGCAGTGCTCAGAAGGCTCAGTTCAGTCGTGGTGGGAGGCTCTCTCAAGAGCGCCTCCCGGTAGGCGTCTCGAGCTCCGGCGTAATCACCTGCATCAAGCTTTTCTTCGGCTTCCAGGAGTGGGTTTGCTGGGGAGGGCATGGGCTTACCTGCTCTTGGGCAAATTCAAGGGGCAGCTGCCGCGCCACCGTCCGAAACAGTTAGGAGAGTGGCAGGAGGCTGAGGCCGCGAGGACCCGACTCCTCCATCCTGGACATCCCGTGTCGTGGGAGATGCAGGGCTGTTCCAGAGAGCGTCAAAGGTCGGTGACGTGCCCGGCTCCGCGATGAATCCCGCGTCACCTGGCTCGCGTACCCTGTCGAAAGGTCCTCCCTCCTGACCATCCAGGAGGCGACGAAGGATACGACCATCCGAGCTGATCGCGTATTTCGCTCCAGAATCCAGCGCCGGATAGGCGCGACCACAATGCACGTGGTTTTCATGGATGTAGATGAAGATGATGTTCTGTTGGCGGATGACTCGATAAAGCTGAGCCTCACGGCGACGCCAACATGGAGTCTCGTGGCTCTCCGAAGGCAAGAAGTCGTTGATGGCAATCGTCAGTGCTCGGAGCATCTCGCCATCGAGCTCATACGACTTCCCCTCTGTGCCGACCGTCAGTGCCTCTTTGTCAAAAAACTGCGGGAACGTGATCGATGGGTCCTCCTGCACCGGAGTGGAAGGCGGGCTGGGCGCCCTCACGCACGCCACGAGGGTTGAGGCAAGAATGAGAGGGACACTCGCTCTCATGAGATTCCCTCCGTGTCGTTCGCATCGAGGACCATTCTATTCTCGCTGGATGATGAATCGGGCAGGGCCTCTCCAATGGACAGTGCCATACCTCTTCCCCTCCCAAAGGCCCTGGGAGTGAGTCCATCTCAATAATTCGCGGGTTGCGGGAATGTACTGGTAGAAACCATCACACGTCGGGTTCTCGGGATCTCTCGAGTTCGAGAAGAAGGCGATGACGGCCAGCGGGACCTTCTTCTCCTTGGTGGTCACGACGAGTTCATGAGCGTTCGCCATGGCCGCCGCGAAGAAGATGTCTTTCTCGGAGAGTTCGCCGGAAAAGGGGTGGTTGTGAACGCAGAAGATGTACTTGATGCTCTCGGGCGGGTAGCGCGGATCATTCACGTTCACGGGCAGAGCGCAGCTCGTTTCCCCACGAAGGGTGCTGCCGGCTGCCGGCATGTCGGTCAACATGCTCAGCTCATACTTATCCTCGGGTGTGAGGTACAGCCAGGCACAGTATTCGGTTGAGACTCGCGAGGCGAGTTGGCGATCCTGCTCGACAAGATGAACGACGGTTGCGTTCGGCTTCGAGAGGATCAGCGGGCAAGCCGCCTTCAATGCATCGGCGAAGGAGTCGAACGGACCAAAGTTCTTGAGTGGTCCCGGGATCGCGTCGCCTGATGCCTCGCCAGGAAGGGGGCGCCAGATATCCGGATCGACAGGTCTGGGGGGAGAACAGGCCAGGCCGACAACGAGCACGAACAGGAGTCGCTGATTCATCGGGCCACTCTCGTTTTACTCACCGGGTGCATCCATGGGGTCCCCAGAGAGAGTCACGGGGGAGTCTCCGAGGAACGCCTTGAGCGCCGGAAGGACCACCTCCGGCCGCTCCAGATGTGGACTGTGCCCGGCCACCACACGCAGCAACCGTCCCTCCGGCAACCGCTTCGCCGCCTCCACCGCCAGTGACACAGGCAGCGTGTCCTCCTTCTCACCCCACACCAGCAGCACCGGCTGCTTCACCGAAGCGAGCTGCTCTCGCCGGTGGAACACCCCGCCCACCAGCGGCACCAACAGGTCGAACGCCCGCGCCGCGCGGGGCCTCCCCTCCGGAACCGCCAGCAGCTCATACCCGAGCGCCCCCAGCCTCCGGCCCAGCGGCGTCTCCGGAGGCGGCAACAGCCGATCGAACAGCCCTCGCCCCAACGTTCGCGCCACCCGCTCCGGCCCAGCCCGGAAGAATCCACGGGCCAGCGGCGTCATCTCCGGCCCCAGCCCCATCGAATCAATCAGCACCAGTCGCTCCACCTCCACCTTCCCCCGCAGCGCCAGCTCCACCGCCACCAGCCCGCCCAGCGAGTGCCCCACCACCGCCACCGGTCCCGGCTTCAAGGTCAGCAGCAGCTCCTCCACCGGCTCGGTGAAGAACCGCACCCCGTCCTCCGCCGTCCGCAGCGGGCTCTCGGGCGGCGACGACAGGCCGAACCCGGGCAAATCGAGCGCCAGCACCCGCCGCCCCCGCGCCAGCGCCGTCAGGTAGGAGAACCACATCGACGCCGCGTGCCCGCGCCCGTGCAGTAGCACCACCGCAGGGCCCTCTCCTCCCTCCAGCGCCCGCAGAGAGCCGCCGCTCGGCAGCCAGTGGGCGTATGCCTCCACCAGCGGGGCCAGCTGCCCCAGGATGTGGGCCTCCACCGGCCCCGGAACGTTCCGGTTCACGCCCGACCCACCCCCCTGGCGCTCTTCCAGGATGTGGGATAGGGCGGGGCGCACTGCCGGTGACGCTCGGGCATGGGGACTCCCTGAGGGGATGTGCGCACCTTACCGGAATGTCCGTCATTCTGCGGTGTTGAGCCGGTCGCCCTGAAAACCTAGTCTGGCCGGCCGTTTCCGCCCATCGAGGGGACATGAACACGGACATCCGCGCGCTCACCGAGAGGGTGCAGCAGGAAAGCAGCTTCGTCGAACTCCTCAACCAGGAGACCGGCAAGGTCATCGTCGGCCAGCGCTACATGCTGGAGCGCATCCTCATCGGCCTGCTCTGCAACGGCCACGTGCTCCTGGAGGGCGTGCCCGGCCTGGCCAAGACGCTCACCGTGCGCACCGTCTCCGACGCCCTCAGCGCCACCTTCATGCGCATCCAGTTCACGCCGGATCTGCTCCCGGCCGACCTGGTGGGCACGATGATCTACAACCAGCAGTCGGCCAACTTCACCGTCCGCAAGGGCCCCATCTTCGCCAACATCGTCCTCGCCGACGAAATCAATCGCGCCCCCGCCAAGGTGCAGTCCGCGCTCCTCGAGGCCATGGCCGAGCGCCAGGTGACGATCGGCGACCAGTCCTTCCCGCTGCCCGCGCCCTTCCTGGTGCTCGCCACGCAGAACCCCATCGAGCAGGAGGGCACCTACCCGCTGCCCGAGGCGCAGGTGGACCGCTTCATGCTCAAGGTGAAGGTGGGCTACCCCACCCGCGAGGAGGAGAAGGTCATCATGGACCGCATGTCCGGTGGCTCCAGCCCGCGCGCCACCAAGGTCATCGGCCTGGACCACATCGCCAAGGCTCGCGAGCTCGTTCACGCCATCTACATGGACGAGAAGGTGAAGGAGTACATCCTCAACGTGGTGTTCGCCACGCGCGAGCCCAACAAGTACGGCCTCAAGGACCTGGCCGACTACATCCAGTTCGGCGCCAGCCCGCGCGCCACCATCGCGCTGGCCCAGGCGGCTCGGGCGCACGCCTTCCTGCGCCACCGCGGCTTCGTCACTCCGGAGGACGTGAAGGCCGTGGCCTACGACGTGCTGCGCCACCGCGTCAGCGTCACCTATGAGGCCGAGGCCGAGGAGCTGACCTCGGAGAAGATCATCCAGCGCGTCTTCGATCGCGTCGAAGTCCCGTAACCTCCCGCCGAAAGCCCCCGAGCGCCCCGTGCTCCCGAAGGACCTCATCCGCCGCATCCGCAAGCTGGAGATCCGGACCCGCAAGGTGGTCTCGGACATGCTCGCGGGTCAGTATCACTCGGTCTTCAAGGGCCGCGGCATGGCCTTCTCCGAGGTGCGGCAGTACCAGCCCGGCGACGAGATCCGCATCATCGACTGGAACGTCACCGCGCGCATGAACGAGGCCTACGTCAAGGTCTTCACCGAGGAGCGCGAGCTCACGGTGATGCTCGTGGTGGACGTGTCCGCCTCCAAGGAGTTCGGCTCGCACGAGCGCAGCAAGGCCGAGATCGCCGCGGAAGTCGCCGCGCAGATCGCCTTCAGCGCCATCGCGAACAACGATCGGGTGGGGCTCATCCTCTTCTCGGACCAGGTGGAGAAGGTGGTGCCGCCGCGCAAGGGCCGCTCGCACGTGCTGCGGCTCATCAGCGACATCCTCACCTTCCAGCCGAAGGGCAAGGGCACGGACCTGGGCGCGGGCCTCACGTACCTGCGCCAGGTGGCCAAGCGGAAGGCGGTGACGTTCCTCATCTCGGACTTCATCGCCCGGGACTACGAGAAGCCGCTCCGGCTGGTGGGCCGCAAGCACGACCTGGTGCCCGTCGTCATCGCCGACCCCATGGAGGTGCAGTTCCCCAAGCTGGGCCTGGTGGAGATGGAGGACCCCGAGACGGGCGATCGCTTCATCGTGGACACGAGCGACCCGCGCATCCGCGGCCGCTTCGCGCGCGCCATGCAGGCCCAGCGGCAGGAGCGCATGCGCCTGTTCAAGAAGCTGGAGCTGGACCACGTGGAGCTGCGCGCCGGAGATGACCACGGCAAGGCGCTCGCGCAGTTCTTCCGCGCGCGGGCCAGGAGGATGGCGGCATGAGGCGCCTGCTCGTCCTCGCGCTGCTGCTCGGGCTGTCGGCCTGCGGTCCCCGCTCGGCGGCGGATGGCACGCCCTCGCAGCCGCTCCAGGCGCAGGTGCTGGACGGCGGAGTCCCCGCGGCCGGCGGCGAGCCCGTGAAGGTGGAGCCGTGGAACGTCAAGGGCCGCGTCTTTCCGCCGCAGGCGCGCATCGGCGAGCCCTTCACCTACGAGCTCACCCTCACGCACTCGAAGGACCAGCGCTTCGAGCTGGTGCCGCCCAAGGAGCTGGAGCAGTTCGAGGTGCTGGAGCAGTCCCGCCAGCGCCTGGACAGCGCGGACCGCTCGGTGACGACCTTCAGCCTGAAGATGTCGGCCTTCGAGATCGGCCAGCTCACGCTCCCGGACCTCGTCTTCGAGCTCACCGCGCCCGGGGTGAACCAGACCGTCTCCGTGCCCGGCATGCAGGTGGAGGTGGTGGCCACGCTGCCGAAGGACGCGGACGAGCAGGGCGCCAGCCTCTTCGACTTCCAGCCTCCCACCGAGGTGCCCATCCGCTCCTGGCGGCTGGTGTATGTGCTGCTGGGGCTCATCGCGCTGGGGCTCATCGGCTGGGCGGTGGTGAAGTGGCTGCGCCGCCCGCGCCCGCAGGTGGTGGCCGTCAAGCCGCTGGCCCCGCTCAACGTCCGCACGCTCGAGGCGCTCGACAAGCTCAAGTCCGAGGACCTGCCCGCCAAGGGCCGTGAGAAGGACTTCTACTTCCGGCTCTCGGAGATCATCCGTGGCTACCTCGGAGAGCGCTACGGCTTCGAGGCCCTGGAGTGCACCAGCTCGGAGCTGCTCGCCTCGCTGCGCAAGCTGCGCACGCCGGGGCTGCCCGAGGAGCAGCTCATGCGCTTCGTCTCCGAGTCGGACATGGTGAAGTACGCCAAGGCCGAGGCCTCCGCGGAGTCCTGCGCGAAGTCGATCGCCTTCGGCTACGAGCTCGTCGAGAAGACCTACGTCCCGCCCGCTCCCGCTTCCCCCACACCCCCGCCCAATGCCCCTGGACCTCGCGTTTCATAGCCCCCAGGCGCTCTGGGGGCTCCTGCTGGTGCCCGTGCTGCTGTTCCAGGCCTGGCGCGAGCGCCGGCGCCGGGCGGTGCTGCGCTTCTCCGCGGCGCACGTCTTCCTCCAGCAGGGCCGAGGCCTGCGCACCTACCTGCTGCCGCTGCTGCCCCTGCTGCGCGTCGTCGCCGTGGCGGCGGCCATCATCGCCATCGCCCGGCCCCAGGTGCGCGACTCCCGAGTGAAGGACTTGAACGTGGAGGGCATCGACATCGTGGTGGCGTTGGACCTGTCCACCTCGATGGAGGCCGGAGACTTCCGGCCGCAGAACCGCCTCCACGTGGCCAAGGAGGTGCTCTCCGAGTTCATCTCCAACCGCGTCAACGATCGCATCGGCCTGGTGGTGTTCGCCGGCGCCGCGTACACCCAGGCGCCGCTCACGCTGGACTACGGCGTGCTGCGCGAGGTGCTCAAGCAGCTGCGCACCCGCGTGCTGGAGGACGGCACGGCGATTGGCGACGCGCTGGCCACCTCGCTCAACCGCCTGAGGGACTCGGAGGCCAAGAGCCGCGTGGTGGTGCTCATTACGGACGGCGACAACAACGCGGGGAAGATCGCCCCCATGGACGCCGCCAACATGGGCAAGGCGCTGAACATCCCCGTCTACACCATCCTGGTGGGCAAGGGCGGCAAGGTGCCGTTCCCGCAGGGGCAGGACCTCTTTGGCAACACCGTGTGGCGCGACACGGAGATCCCCATCAACCCCGAGCTGCTGCAGGACATCGCGTCGACCACCGGCGGCGAGTACTACCGCGCCACGGACCCCGAGGGCCTCAAGGAGGGCCTCCAGAAGGTGCTGGACTCGCTGGAGCGCTCCAAGCTGATGGAGGGTGGAGCGTCGGCCACCTACCGGGAGGACTTCCACCCGTACCTGCTGCTGGCCTTCGGGCTCGCCGCGCTGGAGCTGCTCCTGCGCGCCACCTTCCTGAGGGTCTTCCCGTGATTCCGAACGTGGACGCCTGGCGGTTCATGTTCCTCGGCTACCACCTGGGCCTGGCGAAGCCCGTGTACCTCGCGCTCTGCGCGGTGGGGCTGCTGCTGGGCGTGGTGGCGCTGGTGCTGTCGCTGCGGCGGCGTTCCCGGGTGCGCGCGCTGCTGAGTGAGCGGCTGGCGCCGAAGCTCGCGCCCGGCGTGTCCGAGTGGCGTCCGGCGGTGCAGGGCGGCCTGTACGGGCTGGGGCTGCTGCTCTTCGGCTTCGCGCTCGCCCAGCCGCAGTGTGGCAGCAAGAGCGAGCTGACGAAGCGCAAGGGCATCGACGTGGTGGTGGTGCTGGACGCCTCCAAGTCCATGCTCGCCCGGGACGTGCAGCCCAGCCGCCTGGAGCGCGCCAAGCTGGAGCTGGCCACGCTGCTGGACGAGCTGAAGGGAGACCGGGTGGGGCTCGTCGTCTTCGCGGGCGATGCCTTCATCCAGTCTCCGCTCACCTCGGACTACTCCGCGGTGAAGCTGTTCCTCCGCGCGGTGGATCCGGAGCAGATGCCGCAGGGTGGCAGCAACATCGGCTCGGCGCTGACGCTGGCCCGGCAGGTGCTGGACAACGCGGACCGAGGCGCCAAGGAGCGCGTCATCGTCCTGCTGTCGGACGGCGAGGACTTGTTCGGCGAGGTGCGCGAGGCGACGGACCAGCTCAAGGACGGCAACGTGCAGGTGCTGGCCATCGGCGTGGGCTCGGAGAGCGGCGAGCCCATCCCCATCTACAACCGCCGCGGCGAGTTCGTGGACTACAAGAAGGACACCAACGGGGAGACGGTCATCACCCGGATGGATCGCGCGGGGCTGTCGGCCATCGCCGCGGCCACGGGCGGAGAGTTCTTCTACCAGCCTCGCGGCGTGGCGATGGGGCAGGTGGTGGAGCGCATCGACAAGATGCAGAAGAGCGAGCTCGAGAGCCGCGTGACGATGCGCTACGACGAGCGCTTCCAGGACTACGCGGTGGCGGGCCTGGTGCTGCTGACGGCGGGCATGCTGCTGGTGCCCTCCTCGCGCCGGAGGCCATCGTGAGCCCGGGCCACGTGATGCGTGTGCTCGCGTGGGTGCTCGTCCTGGGGCTGGGCTCCACGGCGTGGGCGGCGGGGCCGCTGGAGGTGGACCACCCGCTGGTGGCCAAGGGCCGCGCCGCGTACGAGGCGGGCAAGTACGAGGACGCGCTCTCGGCCTTCGAGGAGGCCAAGCGGGAGCTGCCGAATGATCCGGCCGTGGAGTACAACCGCGCGGTGGCGCTGGCCCAGCTCGGTCGGGCGGAGGAGGCGAAGTCGGCCTTCCAGCGCGTCACCGAGTCCAACCGGCCGGAGCTGCAGGGGAAGGCCTGGTACAACCTGGGCAACATCCACGCGACGACGGGGGCGCGCAAGGAGGCGCTGCAGGCGTACCGGCGCGCGCTCAAGCTGGACCCGAACGACGAGCTGGCCCGGCACAACTACGAGGTGGTGCTGCGCAACCTGCCTCCGCCGCAGCAGGGCGGCTCGGATGGAGGCACCGACGGCGGCAGTGACGGAGGCACCGACGGTGGGCGTCCGGACGCGGGGCAGGATGGAGGCAAGCCTCAGGACGGCGGCACTCCGGTGGATGGCGGAACGGACGGAGGCGACGGAGGTTCCGATGCGGGGCAGGCCGATGGTGGCTCGGATGGAGGCGCGGACGGCGGCGGTGACGGTGGAGCCGATGCGGGCGGAGATGGTGGGCAGCAGGGGGAGGGGCAGGGGGATGGCGGCTCGGATGGTGGCTCCGACGCCGGTTCGGGCGAAGGTGAGGGCGAGGGGATGGATGGTGGCGCGGATGGGGGCACCGACTCCGAGGAGCAGACGGAGTACGAGGTGGACGCCGGGGTCAGCCCCGAGGACATCGACCGGCAGGAGGCGGAGCGCCTGTTGGATGCGATGAAGCAGAACGAGAAGAATCTTCAGCTGTGGCGTTTCCAGCAGAAGAAGAAGCAGAGGAAGCCCAATGAGAAGGACTGGTAGCTGCGGGACGGCGCTGCTCGCGGGCCTGGCCCTGCTGGTCGCGGCGCCAGCGTGGGCGGAGGTCGAGTTCTATCAATCGGTGGACCGCAACGAGGTCGGCACCGAGGACACGCTCCGCCTCACCGTGGTGGTGGTGGACGCGCCTCCGTCCGCCCAGGTGCAGCTGCCGAACCCGAGGGACTTCGACGTCCTGTCCACCTCGCGCAGCAGCCAGCGCTCCATCCAGCTGTCGGGCGGTGGGCCCGCCGTCATCCAGGACGTCACCAAGCACCTGCTCATCCTCCGGGCCAAGAAGGCGGGAAGGCTCACCATCCCGCCGGCCACGCTCATCACCGCCGGGAAGACGCAGCGCACCGAGCCCGTCGAGGTGACGGTGAAGCCTGGCCGCCTGGGGCCTCCGCCCGGTCAGGCCGCGAGGCCGTCCCTGCCGGATCCGTTCCGCAACTTCCCCTCCGCGGACCCCTTCGAGGAGATGGACGAGGCGGGGGATGAGCCCGTCATCCCTCGCGGGGACTCGGACCTGTTCCTGCGCGCGAGCCTGGACAGGGACGAGGTGTTCCTGGGCGAGCAGGCGACGCTTTCGCTCTACATCTACTCGCGGGTGGACCTGTCCAGCGTGGACGCCGTCACCATGCCGAAGCTGGAGGGCTTCTGGAGCGAGGACGTGGAGAGCCCCACGCAGCTGTCGGGCGAGCAGAAGGTGGTCAACGGGGTGCCCTACCGGGCGTACCTGCTGCGCCGCCGGGCGCTGTTCCCGGTGAAGGCGGGCACGCTGACCATCACCCCGGCGGAGGCGGACATCACCACGGGCTTCCTCTTCGCGGGCCACCGGGTGCACCGCGTGTCCAACGGGCTGAAGGTGAAGGTGAAGCCGCTGCCGCCGGGCGGGCCCGCGGGCATGGCCAGCGCCAACGTGGGCAGCTGGCAGCTCACGATGGACGTGAGCCCCACGCGGGTGGAGCTGGGCCAGCCCATCACCGTGAAGGTGATCCTCGAGGGTACCGGCAACGTGAAGAACGTCTCGCCGCCGAAGCTGACGGCGCCGTCGGCGCTCAAGGTCTACGATCCGACGACGACGGACAAGCTGACGCCCAACAAGAACAAGATCCAGGGCCGAAGGATGCAGGAGTACCTGGTGATGCCGCAGCGCACGGGCACCTTCACGCTGCCGGCGCTGGAGTTCCCCTACTTCGATCCGCGCCGCCGCGAGTACGACGTGTCGCGCACGGACCCCATCACCGTGACGGTGGAGGCGGGGGCGGGCGGAGTGTCCTCGCTCGGGCCGACGGCCGCGCCGCTGCAGGACGCCGCCAGCGAGCAGAAGAACGTGCTGACGGCGGGAGGCCTGCGCCCGCTGCGCTACCAGGCGCGCTTCGTGGCGCCGTCCACGCCGCTGTGGCGGCAGGCCTTCTTCCTGCCGGTGGTGCTGGCGCCGGTGGGGCTGCTGTTCGGGGCGATGCTGCTGGGGCAGGTGCGCGGGCGGCTCTTCGCGCAGACGGAGGCGGGCCGCACCAGGCAGCAGGCGAAGGCGGCGCGCAAGCGGCTGGCCGCGGCGGAGAAGCTGGTGGGCGAGGGCAGCACCAGCGCCTTCTACGCGGAGGTGGAGAAGGCGCTGATGGGCTTCCTGGAGGCGCGGCTGCGCATCCCCGTGGTGGGCCTCACCCGCGAGGCGCTGGGCGAGAAGATGACGGCGGCGGGAGTTGCGCCCGCCAGGCGCTCGCGAGTGCTCTTCGTGCTCGAGGCGTGTGACATGGGCCGCTTCGGCGGAGGCGCGGAATTGTCCGAGCGCAACCGGGTCCTCGACGAGGCCGAGGCCGTGATGGAGGGCTGGGAGAAGTGAACGCCATCACCGCGATACTCGTCACCACGCTGCTCGGGCAGGGCTACTACACGCCCGAGGAGGCGCAGGCCCTCTTCACCCAGGCCAACGAGGCGTACGCCCGCGAGGACTACAAGGCCGCGCAGGAGGGCTACGAGAAGCTGCTCTCCCACGGCCAGGGTGGCCCGGACGTGCTCTACAACCTGGGCACCACCTACATGGCCCAGGGAGACCTGGGCCGCGCGGTGCTCTCGCTGGAGCGGGCGTGGAAGCAGGGCGGCCGAGCGCCGGACCTGGAGGCGAACCTCGCGCTCGCCCGCGCGCAGCAGAAGGACAAGGTGGAGGGCGTGGCGGTGGAGGAGGACTTCCTCACGCGCCTGGTGAAGGCCACCCCGGGCGAGCCCATCGGCTGGGCATTCCTGGGCTCGTGGGTGCTGGGCTTCGGGCTGCTGCTGCTGTTCCGGTTCCTCACACCCGGCAAGCGCACGTGGACGGCGGTGCTCGCGGTGCTGTCGTTGCTGGTGGCGCTGCCGACGGGCGGGCTGCTCGCGGCGCACGCCTGGGTGGAGCACACGGTGCATGACGCGGTGGTGCTCTCCCCGACGATGGTGGCGCGCGAGTTCCCCAAGAGCGATGCGAAGTCGCTCTTCGAGGTCCACGCCGGGCTGAAGGTGCGAGTGCTGGAGGAGACGGGCCGCTACGTGCGCATCCGCCTGCCCAACGGGCTGGAGGGCTGGACGGAGCGCGAAGGCGTGGCGGAGATATGATCGAGGTGCACGCGGCGACCAAGGTGTACCGCCGCGGCCGCACCGAGGTCCGGGCGCTGGCGGGAGTGTCGCTGACGGTGCCTCGGGGGCAGTTCCTCTCGGTGATGGGGCCCTCGGGCTCGGGGAAGAGCACGCTGCTCAACCTGCTGGGAGCGCTGGATGTGCCCTCGGGCGGGAGCATCCGCATCGACGGGCAGGAACTGGCGCGGATGGATGACACCGCGCTCTCCACCTTCCGGCGGGAGCGGCTGGGCTTCGTCTTCCAGTTCTTCAACCTGATGCCCACGCTGACGGCGGTGGAGAACGTGATGCTGCCGGGGCTGCTGGCGGGCCGGCCTCGGGTGGCGCTGCTGGCGAAGGCCGAGGCGCTGCTGGAGACGGTGGGGCTGCGTGGACGCTCCGAGCACCGCCCGGACGAGCTCTCGGGCGGGGAGATGCAGCGGGTGGCGGTGGCGCGGGCGCTGCTGACCGAGCCGGCCCTACTGCTGGCGGACGAGCCCACGGGCAACCTGGACTCGAAGACGGGCGCGGAGGTGCTCCGGCTGCTGCGCGAGGCCACTCGAGAGCGGCAGCTCACGGTGGTGATGGTGACCCATGACCCGCGAGCCGCGGAGGTGGGAGACCGGATCGTCCGGCTGGCGGACGGCGCCATCGTGGGAGACGAGCAGGTAGGTCCGCCGCCCGCCCCCTGAGTCGGACCGGTAGCCAACTGGTATGACAAGCAGACCAGTTCGGACAGGTTTCAGGCGGCGAGGCCTCTCCGGGAGCCGTGTTTGGACCTGCCTGGCCTGGGTTGGACCGGGTTTCCGCGCCTGGCGGGGAGCATGGGAAGGGGTTGGTCGTACGGGCTGTCCGGAACGATGCGCTGGGACTGCACGGACGGGCTGGGTGGACCTCTGGCGCCTGCTTTGACCGCGTTCCCAAGCGGGTAGACTGCGGCCAGGGAAATCGGGGGGCCTACCATCCTCGCACCTTGGGAGGTCGCCGCACGTGGTCGTCGACGTTCACGCCGATGTGGGAAAGAACCGGCTCTTCATCCGGATTGAGGGCCGGGTGGATGAGGCACAGGTGCGTGGCATCGCCGACGCCATCATCAAGGAGATGGATCGACTGCGGCCGGGGTTCGACGTCGTATCGGACCTGACGCAGGCGGAGCCGCTGGGGCCCGAGGGCTCGCTTCAGTTCAAGCGCGTCATCGAGGCGCAGCGCGAGCGGAAGTACGGCCGGGCGGTGCGGATCGTGGGCCGGTCGGCGCAGGTGGCGCTCCAGTTCGCGCGCGACAGCAAGGAGTACCAGCACGAGCCATACCTGGCCTTCTCCCGCGAGGAGGCGGAGCGGCTGCTCGACGGGTTCCTACCCTGAGGCGGCTCAGGAGCTTCGGCCGGTGATGCGCTCGAGGATGCCGCGCGGCTTCTTTCCGTGGAGCCCGGGCGTGTTCGCCGCCAGGCCCACCACCTTGAGCAGGTTCTGCTGGAAGACGGGGTTGTGCGGCTCCAGCTCCACGGCGCGCTCGAGCAGCTCCGACGCCTGCAGGTAGTCCTTGCGCTGGTTGACGAGGATGAGCGCCAGCTTGTTGTAGAGCGGGGCGGGGGCGGCGGAGCGAGCCAGGCCCCGCTTGAGCAGCTCGATGGCGCGATCCACCTGCCCCTCGCGCTCGAGCCGCACCGCGCGCTGAAGGAAGTCCTCGTTGCGCTCCTGTGAGCGCGAGGGTGCGGGGGGCTCCTGGAGCGGGGTCACCGTGGGAGTCGAGCGGGAGGGAGGCCTCACCGGCGGAGGCGTAGGGACCGAAGTCCGAGCGGCGGTAGGTGGCGCGGCCGTCCTGGCGATGGGCGGAGGGGTTGCGGGCGAGGAGGGGCGCGGAGGGATGGGAGGGTTCGTCGCGGGGCGGGCCGGCGCGGGAGCCAGGGAGAACGGGTTGCGCGGGAGGGGAGGCTCGATGCGGGGCGGAGGCGGAGGCTCAACGGCCTCCGGAGGTGGAGGCGGGGGCATGGCGGCCTCCGGAGCGGGAGCGCTGGAGGCGCCCTCCTCGAGGAAGTCCGCGCCATTGAGGAGCGGCAGGGCGTCCTCGGGAGGGGCGGGCGCGGGCTGACGGTGCAGCTCCACGAGGTTCTGCTCGAAGAGGGACTTGAGCACCACCTTGATCTCGATCTCGGGCAGCCGGGCGGCGCGAGCCAGGGCAGCCACCGTCTGGGTCCCATCGATGAAGGAGGCGACGTAGGCCACGAAGGGATGGAGCGGCTGGAGGGCGGTGTCGAGCCTCGCGACGAGGTAGGGCACCGTGTCCTCATCCAGGGGCACGGAGAAGCGCGCGGTGACGGAGTCGTCCACACGGGTGCGTGGAGGGCTGGCGGGCATCTCCCGCGAGGAGGTGCGCTGGGGCGGAGACAGCAGCGCCCGGACGATGGACGGATCCGTGATGACGTACTCGCCCGAGGCGACCTGCGGGTTGAGCAGCAGCTCGCACTGCTCACACTGGAAGTCGTCCGGCGCGATCGGCTCGTGACACTCGGGACATTCGAGGTTTTCGGCCATTACGCGTTCATTCTAGACCACCGCTCGGACAGGGGCGAGAGGGCCCGGCTAAGGTGGGAGGGGTGTTGCTCTCCCTGCTGAGGCTCGTCTCCCTGCGGCATCTGGTGCAGGCGCCGCTGCGCACTGCGTTGACGCTGGTAGGCGTGGCCGTGGGAGTCGCAACGATGGTGGGGGTGACGTCCATCAACCGCTCGGTGATGGAGGCGTTCCGTTCCACAGTGGACACCATCGCGGGCAAGGCGGAGCTCACGGTGACGGGCACGCAGGTGGGCTTCTCCGAGGAGGTGCTCGCCCGGGTGCGCGAAGTGCCGGGGGTGACGCACGCGTCGGGGAACCTGGTGGTGATCGCTCCGGTGCGGGGCTCGCCGGGACAGTCCCTCTACGTGATGGGGGTGGATCTGCTGGATGACGGGTACTTCCGCACGTACGAGGGTGTGGATCGAGACCTGGGCTCGCTGGCGGAGGACCTGGAGTTCCTGAACTCGACGGATCGGATGCTTGTGTCGGAGCGCTTCGCCCGGGAGCACGGGCTGAAGGTGGGAGACACCTTCGGGCTGACGACGGCCAGCGGGGCGCAGGACTTCATCGTCCACGCGCTGGTGCGCGAGTCCGGGCCCATCAAGGCGTTCGGGGGCTCGGTGGCGGTGATGGACGTGGCGTCGGCGCAGGCGGCCTTCGGGAGAGACCGGGTGCTGGACCGCATCGACGTGGCGGTGGACCCGAAGGTGGGGCTGGAGGCGACGCGGGAGAGCCTGCGCCAGGCGCTGGGGCCGGCGTTCGAGGTGGAGCGTCCGTCCCAGCGGGGCGGCACGGTGGAGACGATGGTCCGCAGCTTCCAGATGGGACTCAACCTGGGCTCGGGCGTGGCGCTGCTGGTGGGGGTGTTCCTCGTCTACAACACCATCTCGATCAGCGTGGTGCAGCGGCGGAGGGAGATCGGCACGCTGCGGGCGCTGGGGGCCTCGCGCCTGGGCATCCGGACGCTGTTCACCCTGGAGGCCATGGTGCTGGGCGGGGCGGGGACGGCGCTCGGCCTGCCGCTGGGGGTGTTCGTGGGCCGCGGCGCGATTGGCCTCGTCTCCGAGTCCATCTCGAGCATCTACGTGAAGGTGAACGCGCGGGACGTGACGGTGACGGCGCTGGAGCTGGGGCTGGGGCTCGCGCTCGGAGTGCTGGGCAGTGCGTTCGCGGCGCTGCGGCCGGCGCTGCACGCCTCGAGCGTCCAGCCGGTGGAGGCGCTGCGCCGGGACGCGGCGGCGGGCATGCAGGTGGGAGGCGTGCGGGCGTGGACGGTGTGGGCGGGGCTCGGGTGCCTCGCGGTGGTGTACCCGCTGGTCCGGCTGCCTCCGCCGGTGGAGAACCTGCCGCTGGGGGGCTACCTGGCCGTCTTCCTGTGCCTGATGGGGACGACGCTGCTGGCGCCCACGGTGCTGGAGGTGCTGGGGCGCGTGTACCGGGGGCCGGGCGAGCGGCTGCTGGGGATCAGCGGGCGGCTCGCGGCGGACAACTTCTCCCGGGCACCCGGGAGGACGGCGGTGCCGGTGTCGGCGCTCGCCATCGGCGTGTCCATGGCGGTGTGCATCGCGGGCTTCGTGGGCTCCTTCCAGCGGTCCTCGGAGGAGTGGATCCACCAGTCGGTGCCCGCGGATCTCTTCATCACCTCCTCGGCGCGGACGGCGGGAGTGAGGAACCAGCCGATGCGCCCGGAGCTGGGCAAGGCCATCGACGCGCTGCCGGGAGTGGGACAGGTGGACCGGGTGCGCATCCTGCCGCACGACGTGCTGGGGCTGAGGGTCTACGTCATCTCGCTCATCCCGGAGATCTACGAGCAGCGCGCCAGGCCCATCCTCCTGGAGGGGCGCTTGCCGAGCCGAGAGGAGTGGCGCGCCGGGAAGGTGCTCATCTCCGAGAACTTCTCGCGTCGCCGCGATCTGCACGTGGGGGACACCCTCGAGATGAGCACTCCCACGGGCGTGCGCGCGTACACGGTGGCGGCCGTGGCGGTGGACTACACCTCGGACCAGGGCACGGTGGTGATGTCGCGCGACGTCTATATCGAGCACTTCCAGGACGATCAGGTGGACGTCTTCGAGGCGTACCTGGCGGACCGGAGCAGGTTGGAGGAGATCCGCCGGGCCATCACCGAGGCCCACGGGCGCCAGTACAACCTGTTCGTGCTGTCCAACAGCGAGCTGCGCGAGGAGGTCACCTCGCTGGTGGACGACGCGTTCCGGGTCACCTACGCCATGGAGGCGGTGGCGGTGCTGCTGGCGCTGCTCGGTGTCATCAACACGCTGCTCGCGGCGGTGTTGGATCGCACGCGGGAGATCGGCCTGCTGCGAGCGGTGGGCGCGGCGCGCAGCCACGTGCTGCGCCTCTTCGTGGGTGAGGCAGCCTTCATCGGCCTGTCAGGAGGGCTCATCGGAGTGCTGACGGGCACGGTGCTGGGCATCGTGGTGACGATGACGGTGGGGGAGCAGGCCACGGGCTGGCGCTTCCCGTATCTCTTCCCCACGATGGTGGCCGTACAGATGTCGCTCACGGCCACATTGTGTGCCGCGGTCGCAGGTGTGTATCCGGCACGGAGGGCGGCGGGACTGGACGTCGTCGAGGCGCTCGCCTACGAGTAGGGGCGCGATCTGTCATAGTGTCGAGTCAACCGAGACCCATGGCCGCTGAACCCGCCTCCACCTTCCACATCCTGCTCGTCGAGGACGAGCCGGTGATCCGCGAGCTGGTCAGCTCGATGCTGAGCGACGGCTCGGTGGACGTGGTGTGCGCGGCGGATGGCGTCGAGGGGCTGAAGCTGGCCAAGAGCCGCGCCTTCCACCTCATCTTGATGGACGTGGTGCTGCCGCAACTGGATGGCGTGACGGTGTGCCGCATCCTGAAGAGCGATCCGGCGACGCAGCGGGTGCCGCTCTACATGCTGACGGCGAAGGCGAAGAAGGCGGATGTGGACAGCGCCACGGCGGCCGGAGCGGACGGCTACATCCAGAAGCCGTTCAAGGGCACGGAGCTGATGGCGCTGGTGGACCGGCTGCGCGCGGCGGCCTCGGCGCGCTGAGCCCGCGCCCGCTCAGGGCAGGAGCGGGTGGACGAAGCGAGCCAGCGCGAGGAAGTCGTCCCAGTCGAGCGTGCCGAACTCGAGCGCCACGCCATTCACTTCCCGGCGGACGATGGTGCAGGTGGCGACGATCTCCCGGTCATCCGGCAGGGGGATGGAGAGGGTGAGCTCGTTCAGGGAGCTTGCCGGGTGGGCGTGGAGGAAGAGCCCGGCCATGGACACGTCGCGGGCCTTGGCGAGGACGGCCGGGCGCCCCGCGAGGAGGACCTTGACCGTGAGTCGGGCATCGACGCGGGGGTGGTAGCGATCGGCCGTGCGGGCATTGGGCGTGGGCAGCATGTCCAGGTCTCTCCTCCGTGCAACAGGTCGGGAGCAGTCTGGAGCAGGGATCCGAGGACGCAATTTTTCGGACGGTGCGAGCTCGGAGCTGGACACCGTCTCGCGGCGTGGACGCTCGCGCCTGCGGCTGGACGGTCCTCGAGGAGCCCGCGCGGATAACCCCGCGAGCTTGCAGGAACTTCGCGCTGGCACGGCAACTGAAATGGGGTCTCCGCGCAGTCCAACCAGGGAGACCTTCGTGGAGAACAACAACCGCATCGCATCGCTGTCCATCACCCCCACCTTCGCGCGCCAGACGCCGCGCAACGAGTTCGGCGCGGTCCTCGCGCGCACCGCTCAAGAGGTCGTCAAGACGGGAGCCAGCATCGTCGGAGGCATGGTGCCCGGCGCCCCTGTGCTGAGCGCGGCGGTCTCGAGCGTCAGCTCGACCGTCTCATCGGTGGGCTCGACGAACGCCACCATCACGCCCATTCCGGGGACCACCGGTGGCACGAGCGCCACGGGAGGCGCGACGGGGAAGGGGGACGCCTGGGACATGCTCGAGGCGCAGCGGCTGATGGCGGAGGACGGGCAGAAGTTCAACATGGCGTACCTGTCGCTCCAGAACGAGATGCAGCGCGAGAGCCGGGAGCACAACGCCGTCTCGAACATCATGAAGGTCCGCCACGACTCGGCGAAGGCCGCCATCAACAACATCCGGTAGGGGCGGCGCCATGGCCATCGACAAGGTGGGTTCGGTCGGAGGCGCGGGAGCCACTCCCGCGCTGGAGACCGGCAAGCAGCAGTTCGGCAAGGTGCTCGAGGGAGTGAAGGGCGGTGGGCGCGTAGCAGGCATCCCCGTCTCGACGGAGGGCCCGGCTCGTCCGGCGCCCTCGGAGGCGGTGCCAGGCAAGCAGCAGGCGCAGGGAGTGGAGCGGGCCTCGGCGGGCCGGATGGAGGTGAAGCCGGGGACGCGGGTGGACTCGGTGCAGTCGGCGCGGGAGCAGCAGGCCGCGCAGATGCTGGATCGGGTGGGCCAGGCGCAGAAGCGGCTGGACCACATCCTGGCGCTGGCCGAGTCGGGCCGGACGTTCACTCCGGCGGAGCTGCTCGCGTTCCAGGCCCACGTGTACGCCGCGAGCCAGGAGCTCGATCTGGCCGGGAAGGTCGTCGAGAAGGCGACGGGCGGCATCAAGCAGGTGCTTCAGACCCAGGTTTGAGGAAGGTCATCATGTCTCTCTGTCTTCGCCGCTGTGTTCCTCTCCTGCTGCTCCTGTGCGCCACCGCGTGCCGGGAGCGCATCCAGCATGGGCTCGACGAGCGCCAGGCCAACGAGCTGCAGACGGTCCTCGTGGAGCGAGGGCTGGACGCTCGCAAGGTGCCGGAGGCGGGCAAGAAGCCCACCTGGTCCATCGAGGTGGACGAGGCGCAGGCCTCGGACGCGGTGCGAATTCTAGCCGAGCTGGGGCTGCCGAGGCCGCTGGCCGAGGCGGGCTGTGACGTCTTCGGTGGGGGTGGGCTCATCCGCTCTCCGATAGAGGAGCAGCTCTGCCGGGTGCAGGTGCTCGAGCGAGGCCTGGAGAAGACGCTCCAGGGAGTGGAGGGCGTGCTCATCGCGCGGGTGCACCTGATGGTGCCACCGCCTCCCAGGCCGGGGCAGACGGCGATGCCGGCGAAGGCCTCGGCGATGCTGCGCACGGTGCCCGGGAAGGCGGCGCGGGTTCGCCAGTCGCAGGAGCAGCTCAAGGCGCTCATCGCGGGAGGAGTGGAGGGCCTGTCCCCTGACGCGGTGTCGCTGCTGGTGGACGAGGCCGTCACGCGGGTGGAGGTGACGGCGCCTGGGAGTTCTCCGCTCCTGAGGCTGCGGGTGCTGCTGGCGGTGATGGGGGTGGTGCTCACGGGGCTGGCGGTGGCGCTGGTGTTCGTGGCGATGCGCCTGCGGCACTACCAGGCCGAGGCCGCGGTGACGCCGGTGGCTCCTCCTGTGCCCGCTCGGCCCGTGGTGGCTGCGAGCGCCGCCCGCAAGGTGGCCTGAGTCTCTGGGAGGACGCGGGAATGGACGCCACACGGATCATCCGAAGGCCGGTTGCGAAGGGGCGTCCCGAGGAGGCCACGCGCATCATCCGCAAGCCCGTACCTGGGGCGAAGGGCTCGCCAAGGCCTGGGCAGAGAGCAGCGGTCGCGAAGGCGGCACAGAAGACACCGCCCGCGCTGCTGCCGCTGGCTCGATTCGCGCTGGTGGCGCTGGTGTTCGGCCGGGAGCGGGCCTCGGAGCTGCTCGAGGGACTGGGAGAGCGTGAGGCGGAGCGGGCGAAGGAGCATCTGGCGGGCTTCGCGGCGCTCACCTCGGCTCAGCGGCAGGCCCGGGTGGCGTTGGAGTTCGGGATGCGGAGCGACCCTTCGGAGCAGCTCCGCACAGTGATGGAGGAGGCGCCGGAGGCACTGCGGCGGGAGATCTTCCGAAGGCTTCCTCCCTACCTGCGCACCTTGTTTCCAGAGCGGAGCCTGGAGCCCGCGGATGACTCGACACCCCCTGCGCTGGCCGCGCTGGCCGAGCGGTTGATCCGCGAAGCCACACGCTGACCCCGTCTCACATCTCGGACGGCTGTCTCTCCTCGGTGGACGACCCCGTGCGCCAAGCCCGCGATTTCACGAGCCCGGAGCCTTGGCAGCGGGCGTGCAGAGGGGAGGTGCGTCCGCGGCACAGGAGTTCCCCATGAACACCGCACCTCGTAGCTCCCAGTCCTCACTCCCGAAGTTCGCCAGGCTGAGCCGGCTCGGCACGCGCCGGCTCGCCCGAGCACATGTGACGTTGGCAGAGCGTCCCCAGGTAGCGCAGTGGGGAAGGCAGGCGCTCCAGGTGGTCTGCGAGGCGCTGGGACGCGAGCTGGGCAGCCCGGTGAGCGGTACGGGCCAGCTGGTCGATGCGGTGATGGTTCCCGGGAGCGGCCTGGCGCACACGGCGGCCTTCGTCCTGCTGGACCTGTCGATGACGGGCGGCTGCGCGGTGCTGGAGCTGGAGCTACCGGTGCTCTTCGCCGCGCTGGAGCTCCTGGCTGGAAGCAGCCAGAAGCCAGGCCCGGTGACGCGCCTCACCCGCTTGGAGGAGGCGACCACCGCCTTCTTGATTCTGTCGGCGCTGTCGGCGCTCCGGGCCCGTTCGGAGCTCTACCCCCGACTGGGCTTCAAGCTGGCGGGGGTGACGATGAACCGGGCGGAGGCGCTGGCTCGGATAGAGGGCCGCAAGCCTCACCTCTCGGTGGAGCTCTCGCTCTCGGTGGGGGAGGTGTCCGCGGGTGGCCGGCTGGTGCTCCCGGCTGTGGTGTTCGAGGCCGCCTGCAAGGACCTGCCCGTGGAGAAGGGCACGGCCATCGCGCCGGAGCTGCTCGCGGCGTCCATCGGGGCGAGGTGCTTTCTCGGGTGCACCCGACTGGCTCCCTCCTCGCTGGAGACGCTCTCGCTGGGAGACGTGATCGTCTTCGAGCGAGTCCTCCACGGAGGCGAGCACCTCTTCGGCCGAGGGCGCCTGGTGACCCGTGGCTTCGAGCTGATGGGGGAGTTCACCCCCGAAGGATTTTCCCTGACCCGCGCGCTCCGGCGCGCACTTCCCCTGGAGTCGAACATGGCAACCATCATCGAGCAGGGCGGGGGAATGCCCCCGCTGCCCGTGGATGTGGAGATCGAACTGACGCGGCTGATGCTGCCGCTCTCGGAGCTCGCCGCGCTGAAGCCTGGCTACCTGCTCCCGCTGCGCATCAACGCCAGCGAGCCGGTGCTGCTGCGTGTCGGTGACCGCGCGGTGGCCCGGGCCGAGCTGGTCGAGATCGATGGCGAGGTCGGCGCCCGCATCCTGAGCCTGCTGCCGTGAGCTCCCGGGGAAACGTCATGCTTGCCTCTCTCTCTCCTCGGAAGCGCCTGCTGATCGCGAGCGGACTCATCCTCGGACTCGCGGCGCTGGCTCCCCTCGGTGCTCTGACGGCCTCGGGTGCGGCCCGGTGGCTGCTGGGTGCTGTGGCAGTCGCGGGACTCGGCTGGTGGCTGTGGCGTCGCGGCTCCGCGGGACCGCGGTTCGTGCTGCCCGAGCGCCTGAGAGTCGTCTCTCGCGCCGGCCTCTCCCAGCGCTGTGGCATTGCCCTGGTGGAGGTGGATGGCCGCAGCTTCCTCGTGGCCTTCGGCGACTCGTTCGCCGAGATCCAGCGGGCACCGGTCTCCAAGCGGATGCCTGTTCAGGCCCGTAGGCCTGCGCCGCGCCGCCGTGCCTCGTCGCAGCCGAAAGGAGTCGTGCGATGAAGCGGGGACTCTTCGTGGGCCTTCTGCTCGCTCCGGCGTGGGCGCTTGCTGGCGAGCAGACCCTGTCGCAAGCCTCATATGCCGGCAATCCGCTGGCGATGATGGCGATGCTGGCGGTGATGTCGCTGCTGCCGTTCGCGGTGCTGATGCTGACGAGCTTCTCGAAGATCGCCGTGGTGCTGTCGCTCGCGCGCACGGCGATGGGGACGCAGCAGGCGCCACCGACCATCGTGCTGACCGGACTGGCGGCGGTGCTCTCGGCTCACATCATGTCGCCCGTGATGGCTCGCATGTACGACGCGGGGCAGCTTGCGTACCAGGAGGTGGAGTCCGGTGCGCAGATCCTCTCCGCGACGACCCGGGTGACGGAGCCTCTCCGCGCCTTCCTGGTCAAGCACGGCAGTGCCGAGGAGCGGGCGCTCTTCGTCGACCTCGCCCGCGAGCTGCGGCCTCCCGAGGAGATGGAGCAGGTCCAGGAGACGGATCTCTTCGTGGTCATCCCGGCCTTCGTCATCACCGAGCTGAAGGAGGCCTTCCAGATTGGCTTCCTCATCTTCCTGCCGTTCCTGGTGCTGGACATGGTCATCGCCAATGTCCTGCTCGCCCTGGGCATGCAGACGCTGTCTCCGAGCCAGGTGAGTCTCCCCTTCAAGATCCTCCTCTTCGTCGCCGTGGATGGGTGGTCGCTGCTCGCTCGCGGCCTCATCCTCGGCTACCGGTGATGCCATGACCCAGGATGTCCTGCTTGCCCTCGGCCGAGAGGCCCTGCTCCTGATGGTCCTCGCCTCGCTTCCACCGGTGGGCGCCAGCCTGGTGGTGGGCTTCCTCATCAGCCTCTTCCAGGCCACCACCCAGCTCCAGGAGAGCACGCTCTCGGTGGTGCCGAAGCTGTGCGCGGCGGTGCTGGCGCTCGTGCTCGCCGGGCCATGGATCGGCGGACAGCTCACGCGCTTCACGCACCAGCTGCTCATGGCCATTGCCGAGGTGTCGATATGAACCTCGAGTTCCTCCGGGCGCAGCTCGAGCTGATGGGGCCGTCCATCGTCGCGGTGGCGCTCTGTGCCTCGCGCCTCCTGCCCGTGGCGTTCCTCTGCCCGCTGCTGGGGGGACAGGCCGCGCCGACGACCGTGAAGCTCTCCCTGGTGCTGAGCCTCGCGCTCTTTCTTCACCTGGTCGCGGGGGTGGCACTGCCGACGCCGGTGGAGACACCCGTGACGCTGGTGGCGCTCGTGCTCAAGGAGCTGGTCTATGGCTCTTCGGTGGGACTCATCGCGGCGCTGCCATTCGATGCGGCGCGGATGGGCGGGCGGTTCGTGGACCTCTTCCGAGGTACCTCCGCCGAGGCGAGTCTCCCGCTGGCGGGAACCCAGGAGGCCGCCACGGGCGATGGCCTGTACCAGCTGCTCGTGGCGCTGGTGGTGACGGGAGGGCTGTTCCCCGTCGTCCTGTCCGGACTTCTGCGAGGCTTCGGGGTGGTGGGGCTGGGCGCGTTCGTTCCCTCGGAGGCGGCGGCGCTCTACGTCGTGACGCTCGCGGGCGGAGCCATGGCGACGGGGCTGGCGGTAGGGGCTCCCATCGCGGCGGCGGTGCTGACGGTGGACTGCTTCATGGGCATGGCATCCCGGGCAGCGCCTCAGGTGAATCTGCGTGAGCTGGGGGCGCCTCTGCGAATCATGGGGGGCGGCGCGCTCCTGTGGCTTGGGGTGGGCGTGCTCTGCGAGCGACTGCTCGGCGGAGTCGTGGGGCTGGAAGGTGCGCTCTCGCTGCTCGGAGGGCTGGCGCGATGAGCGAGAAGACGGAGAAGCCTTCCGCGAAGCGCCTGAGGGATGCGCGCCGGAAGGGACAGATTCCGCGCAGCCGACTGCTGTCCTCCAGTGCGGTGACCCTGGGAGGGCTGCTCGGCTTCACGGCCTTCGCGCCCGAAGGCTTCGAGCGGCTGAGGGAGTGGACCACCCGGCTGCTGCTGGAGCCGGCGAGCTCCGGCGCATGGGAGGAAGGACTGTGGATGCTGGCGCGCCTGTCCGCGCCCGCACTCGGTGGAGCGTTGGTGGCGTCCCTGGGCGTCTCGGTGGCCATGGTGGGCTTCGAGCTGAACCCGGAGCACCTGTCTCCGAAGCTGGAGCGCATCGACCCCTTCGAGGGACTGAAGCGGCTCTTCAGCCTCCAGTCGCTGGTGGAGATGGCCAAGGCCCTGGTGGTGATGGGTGTCGTTGCCGTCCTCGTGTGGAACGAGGTGGAGGAGGTCGGCCCGGACGCGCTGCGCGCGGTGTGGCTCGACGGAGCTGATGGGCTCAGCCAGCTCGTGGGACGGCTCGTGCCGCTGACGACCCGCCTGGCGTGGGTGCTGCTGGCTCTGGGCGTGGGGGACTACGCCCTGGCGAGGAGGCGGCACCTCAAGGAACTCATGATGACCCGCGAGGAGCTCAAGCAGGAGTACAAGGAGAGCGAGGGCGATCCGCACCACAAGGCGCAGCGCAAGGCGCTCCACCGGCAGTTCGCGCAGGGCGGGCCGGCACGCGGGCTGCAAAAGGCCACGGCCGTGGTCGTCAACCCAACGCACATCGCGGTCGCGCTCCGCTACGACAGCCAGGAATGCGAGGCGCCCTATCTCGTCGCCAAGGGGCGCGAGGAGGATGCGCTCGCGCTCCGGCGTGAGGCGCAACGCCGCGGAATCCCAGTGGTTCGGGACATTCCGCTGGCGCGCAGCCTCATCCACTACGACGTCGGAGAGCAGATCCCCGAGGAGCTCTACCAGACAGCGGCCGTCGTGCTGCGGGTGGCGATGGAGTCTCGCGACACGGACGGCAGTCCACGGAGTCAGACGTCATGAACCTGCTTGTGAAGATCCTCTCGAGGGCTCGGAAGTCATCGGATGTGGTGCTCGCGGTGGCGATGGCCGCGGTGCTGGGCGCCATGATCATCCCCCTGCCACCCTGGCTGCTGGACCTGGGGCTGGCCATCAACCTGGCGGCGGCGGTGGCGCTGCTGGTCGCGGCGCTCTACGCCCAGGATGCGCTCAAGGTGACGGCCTTCCCGACGTTGCTGCTGTTCACCACGCTGTTCCGGCTCGCGCTCAACGTGTCGTCGACGCGGCTCGCGCTGGCCGAGGGGCATGCGGGCGAGGTCATCCAGGCCTTCGGCGAGTTCGTCGTCCGAGGTGACTACGTCGTCGGCGCCGTGCTCTTCGCCATCCTCACGCTGGTCCAGTTCCTCGTGGTGGCCAAGGGCGCCGAGCGAGTGGCGGAGGTCTCCGCGCGCTTCACGCTGGATGCGATGCCCGGCAAGCAGATGTCCATCGACGCGGACCTGCGCGCCGGAGCCATCGATCAGGCACAGGCCCGCCAGCGTCGGCGGAACCTCGAGCGCGAGTCCCAGATGTTCGGCGCCATGGACGGCGCGATGAAGTTCGTGAAGGGCGACGTCATCGCGGGCCTCGTCATCGTGGCGGTGAACCTGCTGGGCGGCATCACCATCGGCGTCCTGCAGCAGGGGATGACCCTGGCCGAGTCGGCCTCGACGTTCGCCCTCATCGCCATTGGTGACGGGCTCGTGTCGCAGATTCCTTCGCTGTGCATCGCGGTGGCGGCGGGGCTCGTCGTCACGCGCGTGGCATCGGAGAAGGAGGAGGACTCGCTCGGCTCGGAGATCGGGACTCAATTCTTCGGGCAGTCCCGAGCGCTCTGGATCGTCGCGGGGCTGTGTGGCGCCCTGGGCCTGATGCCGGGGATGCCGCTGCTGACCTTCCTCGGGCTGGGAGCGCTGCTCGGCGGCGTCGCGTATTCGCTCGGGCAGGCGAAGAAGGCCACGGAGGAGAAGGAGGCATCCGCTGATAGGTCCCAGGCTGCCGTGGAAGGGGCGGGCGCGAGCGGGGCGGGCACAGGAGCGGCGCCCGCGAGTGCCGCCGCCCCGGTCGGAGTGTCCCCGCTCACCGTGGACCTCGCGCCAGACCTGACCCCGATCGCCGAGGAGCAGGGGGGCGCCTTCGTCCACCAGCTGCTCAACCAGCTTCGGGACGAGATCTTCTACGAGCTCGGGGTTCGCGTCCCGGGCATCCGGGTGCGCACCCACGCGGCCTACCTTCCCGCCGGTGGCTACGCCATCCTCGTGGACGAGGTCCCCGCCGGAACGGGCCAGGTGGTGCCAGGAGCCCTCTATGTCCTGTCGCCGCCCGACGAGCTGTCGTTCCTCGAGCTCCGACTGGAGCCGGCGGTGGATCCGGTCACGGGCAGGCCGATCAGCCGGGTGACGGAGGCCGGGCGCGCGCGGCTTGAGATGGCGCAGCTCCCCGTGCGGAAGCCGGGGGAGCTCATCGTCGACCACTTCCGCGGCATCCTCCGGGCCCGAGCCTCGAACCTGCTGGGAGTCCAGGAGGTGCAGGCGCTGCTGGAGGGGCTCGAGGCCCAGGCGCCCATGCTGGTGAAGGAGGCGCTCCAGAAGGTGCCGCTGCCGCTGCTCACCGATGTGCTGCGCAAGCTCGTCCAGGAGCAGGTGAGCATCCGGAACATCCGCGTGCTCCTGGAGGCGCTCGTCTCACCGGCCACGGAGGGCGACGCCACCGCGCTCGCCGAGCGCTGCCGGCAGGCGCTGCACCGCTACCTGAGCCACAAGTTCGCTCCCTCGGGCCCCCTCTACGCCTACCTCGTGGACCCGGAGGTGGAGGAGGCCCTGCGCGGTGGGGGGCCTCGCGGGCCCGCTCCGTCTCCCGAGCGCGTCTCCGAGATTCTGGAAGGCGTCCGCCGCATTGCCTCGGGCGGAAAGGTGGTGCTCCTCACGGCGCCAGATGTGCGCAGGGCGCTCCGGCGCCTCATCGAGGGCGCGTTCCCCGACGTGGCCGTGCTGACCTACAGTGAGCTGGACGTGGACCTGCAGATCCGGCCGCTCGGGCGTCTGGCACCCGTGGCCTTCGCCGCATGAGGAAAATCCAAGGCTTCAGGTGCCGGTGCTGCCCTTGGTCGGGTCGGCCAGGTCCGGCGAGGCCGTCTGGGGTGCCGGCCGGTTGACCCGGTCGCGCAGCTCCTTGCCCGTCCGGAACAGCAGGCCCCGCTTGGGCTTCACCGGGATGACCTGACCCGTCTTCGGGTTACGGCCTTGATATCCCTGGTAGTTCTTGACGTGGAAGGCTCCGAGTCCGCGGATCTCGATGTTCTCGCCGCGGCAGAGGGCCTCTTTCATCGATTCGAAGATCGTCTCGATGGTGGCCTCGGCCTGCTTCTGGGTCACGCCCCGCTTGGCGACGAGGATGTTGATCAAATCGGACTTGAGCATCGGACGCTCCCGCAAACCGCGTGACCCCTCGGAAGGAGGGCGCTTTGGCCCGTGATCGAATCCAGAAAACATAACAGAACGAGTAGCCGTTGCAAGCAGCCACGGGCTCGAACCTCTTGGAAACCTTACGGATTTCAGCCACCGGCCGCGGCAGCCGGGGGGGCAGGGGCCGCGGGAGCCGCTGCCGTCGCCAGTCCAGGGCGCAGGTGGGCGATCAGATCGGTCCACTTGGTGCGGCGCAGCACATCGGCCGTGGCGCAGTCGGCCTTGTGGAAGAGGACCTCCACCTGCTCGAAGCCCGGTGCCCCCCGGGGGCCTGTCCACGTCTCCGGCCCTCCCAGGATGGTGACGCCATGGATGGCGCTGGAGATCTCCGCCAGGGAGAGGTCCGAGGGATCCCTGGCCGGCTGGGCGCCTCCCTTCCGAGAGAGCTCCAGCAGCTGCGCCTTCACCATGCGCTCGATGGCGTCATGCACGAAGGACTCGGGGACCCGCAGGTGCAGGGCCATTGCTCGGGGCATGGGCGGCGGCTGCCCGTCCACCCAGGCGAGCGTGGCCTCCATGGCGACCCGGGTCGCCACCAGCTCCAGGGCTCGCGGGTGGTTGCCGAAGGCCCACAGGGAGTCTCGGAACGCGGCGTGCTCCACCGCGTAGGACAAGCGCGCACCACTGAGGACCAGCAGCCAGCTGACGTGGATCCACGCCAGGAACAGCGGCACCACGCTCAGGGAGCCCCACAGCTTGTCGTACCGGAAGATCTGCTCGGCGAACTGCTGGTAGAGCTCCTTGGCGATCACCCACCCCAGCCCGGCGACGATGCCTCCCGCCAGCGCCGAGCGCACCTGCACCTTGGCGTAGGGCGTCCAGTAGTAGAGGAACGTCATGCTCGTCACCGCCAGCACGGTCGTGGTGACCAGGACGATCTGCGGCGCGACGGAGTAGCCCGCATTCACGATGAGGGCGCGCACCGCGCCCGTGCCCGAGAAGGAAGCGGCGAGGAACACGGGGCCCAGCAGCAGCAGCCCCAGGTAGATGAGCGCGCGGATGAGCATGGGCCGCTGGCGCCGGATGCCCCACACCTCGTTCACGGCCCCGTCGATGTTGCGCAGCAGCGAGGCCGCCGAGAACAGCAGCGCCACGAAGCCCACGCTGCCGATGGCGATCGAGTTGGCCGGGGTGAGGAAGCGGTCGAGGAACTCGGAGGACTCCTCACGGATGCCCGGGGCGAGCGCCACGTAGATGGCGCTGCGCATCCGCCGCTGGAACTCGTCGTAGTGGAGGCTCCGGAGCAGGGCGAGCACCACGGTGATCAGCGGAATGAGCGAGAAGACGCTGATGTAGGTGAGCGCCGCGGCCCGGAGGCTGATGTTCTCCCCCTGGAAGTCTCGGACGAGGGCGCGAGCGGCCAGGTAGACGTCGGCCGCGAAGCGGCCCAGGGACGTGTCCGCCACAGGCGCCCACGTCTTCTGGGCCCAGCCGACCAGCTTCGTGCGCAGGTTCCACAGGGGTTCGAGTCCGGTCATGCGAGGCGGGGAGCAAGGCTAGTCAATCCCACGCCCTCGGGGCCAGTCTCCCCAGGGGGAACTCGCCTGGAAGGCCGCCTGCCGGACAGCTGGCCCGGCAGACGGAGCTCCTTCCCGGCGGACAGGGTCAGGACTCGCTGCCCCCGCCCGACGTGCCGCCCCCGCCGTTGCCTCCACCCGAGGAGGAGGGAGGCGTGCTTCCGCCCGAGGGGGACTCGGTGCTGGCGGGCGCCTGCTGCGGCTGCTGCCGCTGGGACTGCTCGCCACCCTGGCGCTCCTCGCCTCGGCGCTCGCTCCCGCCTCCGCGACGGTCCTCGCCTCGGCGGTCGTCTCCGCCGCGGCGATGCTCTCCGCCACGCTCGCCACCCCGGTTGCGGTCACCCCGGTTCTGGTCTCGATCCGAGCGCCGCCCTTCACGCCGGTCGCCGCCGCGGTCGCGATCCCGGTCCCCGCGCTCGCCATGGCCGCGGTCACGGTCTCCCCGTTCCCCGCGCTCGCCATGGCCACGGTCACGGTCACGCTCCCCGCGCTCGCCGCGGTCACCGCGGTCGCGATCCCGGCCGCCGCCCCTGCGCCCCTGGTCCTGGCGGTAGCGATCGCCTTGGCCCGGACTCTCGGGCCGACGCTGCAGGGAGAGCTCTCCATCGCCCGAGCCCGGCGACGAGGCCACCTTGTGCTCGGGGCCCTGCGCGGAGCGGCCGTAGATGTCGTACTGCTCGCGGTGGTAGTTCTGCTGCGCCTTGACCTGGATGGACTTGTTGTAGCGGTCCATCAGGTGGCGCAGCTCCTGGCGCTCCTCGCCCTGGAGCAGCCGGGCCACCTCCGCGCTGCAGTTGATGACGAGCGTGGAGTCCTTGTAGCCGGGGGCCTCGCGGCGAATCTCGCGGAAGATCTCGTAGCAGACGGTGGTGGCCGTCTTCACGAAGCCCTTGCCGTCGCAGTACGGGCAGTCCTCGTGGAGCACGCGGCCGATGGACTCGCGCACGCGCTTGCGCGTCATCTCCACCAGGCCCAGCTCGGAGATCTTCAGCACGTTGGTCTTCGCCTTGTCGCGGCCCAGCGCCTCCTGGAGCGCCTTGAAGACCTTGTCGCGGTTCTGCGCCTTCTCCATGTCGATGAAGTCGCAGATGATGATGCCGCCGATGTTGCGCAGCCGCAGCTGGTAGACGATCTCCTTGGCCGCCTCGACGTTGATCTTGGTGATCGTCTCCTCGAGGCTCTTCTTGCCGACGTAGCGGCCCGAGTTGACGTCGATCGCGGTGAGCGCCTCGGCCTGGTCGATGATCAGGTAGCCGCCGCTCTTGAGCCACACCTTGCGCTGGGTGGCGCGGTGCATCTCCTGTTCAATCCCGTAGGCGTCGAACACGGGCTCGTCGCCATCGTGGAGCACCACGCGGTCCTTGAGCAGCGGGTCCTGCGCGGTGACGAAGGCGAGGATGCGCTCGTACTCCTCGCGGTCGTCCACGACGAGCTTCTCCACGTCGTGCGCGAACAGGTCACGCGTGGCGCGAAGGATGAGGTCCAGGTCGGGGTGGAGCAGACCCGGGCCGCCGCGCTTCTCGTTGCGGCGCACCACCTGGTTCCACACCTCGATGAGGAAGCGGATGTCGCTCTCGAGCTTCTCCACCGGGACGTTCTCCGCCACGGTGCGGACGATGAAGCCCGTCCCGGGCGGGCGCAGCCGGTCGACGATCTCGCGCAGCCGCTTGCGCTCCTTCTCGTTGGAGATGCGGCGGCTGATGCCCACGTGGTCCACCGTGGGCATGAACACCAGGTGACGGCCGGGGATGGAGATGTGCGAGGTGAGGCGCGCGCCCTTGGTGCCGATGGGATCCTTGGAGATCTGGACCACCACCTCCTGGCCCACCTTCAGCAGGTCCTCGATGCGCGAGCTCTTGCGCGACTTGGACTTCTCCTCCTTGTCGCGGCGCTGCTCGTCGCGCTGACGGCGGCCCTTGTCCTTGTCCCGCGAGTCGCGATCCTTCTCCCGGTCCCCACGCTGCCGGGCATCCCGGCCCTCACGACCCTCGCGAGGCGCGCGGCGCTCCCCCGTCGCCACCTCGGCGCGAGGCGCCGCGGCAAGGGCCTCGGCCGGCGGAGGCGGAGGGATGATCTCTCCCAGCGCGGTGGCCGCGTGCGGCGGAGGCGCGGGCTGCGATTCGGCGGCCTGCACACCCTCGGCAGCCGCAGTCGCGGCGGCCTGCTCGGGAGCGGACGCCGAAGCGGTGGCCTCGGCAGCGGCCGCCACGGAGGAGGCAGGAGTCTCGGTGGTGGCAGGCGCGGAGGCCGGAGCCTCGGGGGCCGCGGCTACGGGAGCGCTCTCGACCGGCGCCGCCACGGGGGCAGGAGCCGCGGGAGGCTCGGCTGGAGCAGCGGCCGGAGCCGCCTCCAGGCTCTCCGCGGGAGGCGGAGGAGGCATGGTCATCACCGCGGCCGCGGCGATGACACCCGACTCCATGGGAGGAAGACCACTCGCGCTCGAAGCGCTCTCGGGGGCAGGGGCCGCGGCGGCCGGAGCGGACGGCTCGGCGGGGGCGGCGGTGACGGGCTCACCCTGGGGAGGAGCCAGCTCGCCGGGCGCCAGCTCCTGCACCTCCAGCTCCACCTCCGCGGTGGTGGGCTCATCGTGGCCCGCGGCGGCCTCGGCGGCCTCGGCCTCCACCTCGGAGGGCACATCCGGGAAGTCCTCGTGCTCGCCCTCGGTCAGCTCGAACTGGGAGCGGGCGAAGTCCGGGTCGTAGACGACGTCACTGACGTAGAGGAAGGCGGCCTTCTCGAGCCCGATGTCCACGAAGGCCGCCTGCATGCCCGGGAGCACCCGGACGACGCGGCCCTTGTAGATGTTTCCGACGACGCCCTTGTCCTTCTTACGCTCGAGATAGAACTCCGCGATGTGGCCGCCCTCGACGAGGGCGACCCGGGTCTCCCGACCCGAGGCGTTGATAACGAGGATGCTGCCCATGGGCGAATCCTGGACGCGCGCGCGGACGGGCGTGCCCCACCGGACGGGAGGCGACGAGGCCTCGCGCTTCCACGCGCGCTGCGAGAGGGCAGGGGGCTGCCCTGCACCCGTCCGCCTCGGCTGAGCCTGCTGCTGCTCTCGTCTCGGGGGTGGGGGTGGAGGGGAACACCGTCTGCTCCTCTGAGTTCATTGCGCCTCGCGACCACCGGCACCGTACCGGGCGAGGCCTTCTTCATGAGCGTTCCGGGCCTCCTGCTCGCGCGGGCTGTCCGCTCCTGCCCTCCACACCCGGTCGGAGCCCATCCGCGGGCGCCTTGGGGGGGCGACAGGAGTTTTCGGTGCAGCCGGCGCGCCCAGTGAAGTCCGGGAACGCAACCCGTCTCAAAAAGTCACCTGGACCGAAACGTCCCGCCGACGCGGGGCGTCACACAACCATCCAGAAACACATGGAGTTTTTCACGCCTTTGACGGCCGTGTAAAGCCGAGAAGTGGAGAATGTCCACCCGATGTCACAGGTCGTTCCGGGCTTCCTGGGTTTCAGGCCTGGGCAGTAGGCGCTTGCTTGCGCCCTTCCGGCTTGTCGATGCGGCCGCGCGGCCGGCGCACCAGCCGCAGGCCGGTCCACGTCTCGTCGATGAGGCAGATCTTGTTGTCCACCAGGCCGATGTCGAGCGCGGCATGGCGGACGAACTCCTCGGACAGCGAGCTCTTGATGCCCTCGCCGCTGGGCCAGCAGATCCAGATGCCGCCGGTGAGCGCCATGGCCCTCGAGAGGGCAGGCAGGCGCTGGACGAGCTCGTGCGCATCCGAGGTGAAGAAGAGGATGACGTCCAGGCCGGACTGGGCGGTGATGAGGAACTCGACGCCGTCGGGCAGGGGGTTGAGGCGCTGGACGAAGCCGCGCGGGGGGTTGATGACGGAGACCTTGGAGCCGGCGCGGATGCCGAGCATCACAGGCAGCGAGCCCATTCCATACGACGTCATGACGAGCGCTCCACGATGAAGGTACGGAACTCACCGGTGGGCTCCTCGTCCGAGCGCTCGACGTCCGTCACGCGCGCGGCCTGAGGGCCCCGGTGGCACCAGCGGATGAATTCTTCGAGCGCGGCGGGCTCGCCCTCGGCGACGGCCTCCACGGAGCCGTCGTCTCGGTTGCGCACCCAGCCGGTGAGGCCCAGGCGGGTGGCCTCGACGCGGGAGCTCTCCCGGAAGAAGACGCCCTGCACCTTGCCGCGGATGCGCAGCGTGGCTCGCCGCATGCCCATGGTACCGGCCTCCTCAGCCCCGGGCTTCGCCCTGGAGGAGCTTCAAGAACTGCTGCTCATCCAGGATGCGCACGCCGAGCTCCTGGGCCTTCTTCAGCTTGCTGCCAGCGTCCTCGCCCGCCACCACGAAGTCCGTCTTCTTGGACACGCTGCCAGCCACCTTGCCGCCACGCCGTTCGATCTCTTCCTTGGCCTGCTCGCGAGACATGCCGGACATGCCGCCGGTGAGCACCACCGTCTTGCCGGCGAAGGGGCCGCCGGTGGCGACCTGGGGCGGGGCGGGGGTGACGCCCGCGGCGAGCAGCGCGTCGATGGCGGCGCGGTTCTGCGGCTCCTGGAAGAAGGCGTAGATGACCTCGGCCATGGTGGGGCCCACGTCCTTGACGCGGGTGATGGCCTCCTTGTCCGCGGAGTAGAGCTGGCGCACGTCCGGGAAGGACTCGGCCAGGGCCTTGGCGGTGGCCTCGCCCACGTGGCGGATGCCCAGCGCGTAGAGGAAGCGGCGCTGCGTGGTCTGCTTGGAGCGCTCGATGGCGGCCAGCAGGTTCTCCGCGCTCTTCTCGCCCATGCGCTCGAGGCTCAGCAGCTTCTTCCTGTCCAGGGCGTACAGGTCCGCGAACGTCTTCACCAGGTCGCTGGACACCAGCTGCGAGGCAAGCTTGTCGCCCATGCCGTCGATGTCCATGGCGGTGCGCGAGGCGAAGTGGCGGATCTTCTCCACCAGCTGAGCGGGGCACGAGGCGCCGGTGCAGCGGATGATGGCGCCCTCCTCGTCCTTGGCCGTCTTGGCGCCGCAGACGGGGCAGCTCTTGGGGAACTCGTAGGGCAGGGCCTTGGCCGGGCGCTTGGAGAGCACCACGGAGACGATCTCCGGGATGACGTCTCCGGCGCGGCGGACGAAGACGGTGTCGCCGGCGCGCACGTCCTTGCGGCGCAGTTCGTCCTCGTTGTGCAGGGTGGCACGCGAGACGGTGACGCCGCCGACCTTGACGGGGTTGAGGTGGGCCACGGGGGTGAGGGCGCCGGTGCGGCCCACCTGCACCTCGATGGTCTCCACCACCGTGGACTCCTCCTCGGGAGGGAACTTGTAGGCCACGGCCCAGCGCGGGCTCTTGGACACCTGGCCGAGCCGCAGGCGCAGGTCCTCGTCGTCCACCTTCACCACCATGCCGTCCACCTCGAACGGCAGCTCGTGGCGGCCCTTGCGCGAGGCCTCGTACTCGGCGCGCACGCCGTCCAGGCCCTTGGCGCGCACGTGGCGGTTGACCGGCAGCCCGAGCTGCTTCAGGTGCTCCAGCTTGTCGGTGTGCGTCTTGAAGGAGGGCATGCCCTCGGTGGGCACGTACTCGTAGAGGTAGATGGAGAGCGGCCGCGAGGCCGTCATCTTCGGATCCAGCTGGCGCAGGCTGCCGGCCGCGGCGTTGCGCGGGTTGGCGAAGAGCGGCTCGCCCTCTTCCTCGCGCGACTCGTTGAGCTTCTTGAAGTCCTGCTTGCGGATGAAGACCTCGCCGCGTACCTCGAGCACGGGCGGCACCTTCGCGCCGTCCTGGGGCAGCAGCTGCAGGGGCAGGCTGCGGATGGTGCGCAGGTTGCCCGTCACGTCCTCGCCGGTGGTGCCGTCGCCGCGCGTGGCGCCCTGGACGAAGACGCCCTTCTCGTAGCGCAGGGTGATGGCCAGTCCGTCCAGCTTGGGCTCGCAGACGTAGGTGACGTCGGAGACGCCGGCGAGCTTGCGGATGCGCTCGTGGAAGTCGGAGAACTCCTCGTCATTGAAGACGTTGGCCAGCGAGAGCATGGGCGCCCGGTGGACGACCTTCTCGAACTTCTCGGCGGCCTCGCCGCCCACGCGCTGGGTGGGGGAGTCCGGGGTGGCGAGCTGGGGGTGCTTGCCCTCGAGCTCCTGGAGCTCGCGCATGAGCCTGTCGTACTGGGCGTCGCTGACCTCGGGGGAGTCGAGGACGTAGTAGCGATAGTTGTGGTGGGCCAGCTCTTCACGGAGCTCGCGCGCGCGTTTCTCGGCGGTCTTCAAATCCACGAATGGAGCCTCACCGGGGCGAGGGAGGAATGCGTCATCCCCGGTCCAATTGGGCGCGAGGATGGCGATCTTCCCAGGCTCCGCGCAAGCCTCGACGCGCCCGCTCCAGAGGGGCTCGGGGAGGGCCGCGGAGGGCTCTGACGCAGGACGTGGCAGGTTGGAAAGTGAGGCTGCCGCCATGAGGTAGGGCGAATCCTCCGGGATGCCGGAACGGCTTGCAAGGCCCCACCCGATACGTAGGATGGAAACCGTCCGCCAGTCGGGTGTACTCGCACCTACACCCGGCCGAGGGGTGCACTGCTCAACGGCCTGTATCGGCGGTGATGGTCAGTGCGTGCTCCGCGGATGCAGCGTCAGTGGGAGTCAGGCGGGCCTCTCGTTCACCGATGGGGTTCAGCGAGAGGGGGCTCGCTGGCTCGGCCGGGAGCGTGGCGGGCCAGTGACCCTGCTCGGTTCGGGCGATGTCCACCTGGACGAGCGCAATGAGCGCCAGAGCTTGGAGGCGCTGCGGTTCGAGGTGCGCCAGTTCCTGGTGGTACTGCACGGCGCTCTCCGTGCCCGGGTAGCCAGCAAGGAGCGCATGGTCCGCATCGATGCGGGTGAAAGCCCGTTGGCGATCGGCAGGTGGCAGGTCCGCCACGGCCACCATGCGATCGAACAGGATTGAGTTTCGTCGCCAGACGTACCGACGCAGCAGCGGATGGCCGATGCGATGGGTGAAGAAGGACCATCCGCCGTGGACATCCACGAGCTTCCGGGCGGCGGGGGACAGTCTGGAGATCGCTTCGGGCGGGAAGAAGTCCGGACCGAAGATGGTCAGTTGGCGGAAGACGGACTCCTCTCGCAGCACGGCGGAAGGAGGCGCGATGCCCTCCCGGAGTCGAGCCAGCTGTGTCAGCGCCTGGCGCTTGCGTTCCACGGGAGCCGCGTCGAGTGCCTCCGCGCAGGGCCGATAGACGAGCTGCTGGCTGCTCGCGGAGAGCTGACTGCCATGCAGCCCACCGCCGAGGCTCAGGTCTCGGCTCAGCGCCAGCGCATCCATGCAGGTATCCACGGCTTCGAGGACGTGGCCCTCACTTACCTGGATGCGGGTCTCCAGGGCCGCCAACTCCACGGCGAAGGTGCCCGGAGAGGGTGGGGAGACATGAGGAGGGCGCGGGCGAACAGCGCCTTCCATCGCTCGGGCCTCATTCACCAGCCGATCGATCAGCGGCGCGGTGCGGAGCAGCAACCAGGCAAGGAGTCCGGCACACGCGGGGACGAGGAGGAGCACGCCACACCCCATGGCTCGAAGAGTCAGGCGTGGCGTGGAGGCAGGGCGGGTTTGGGGCGAACCGCTCGAATCAGGCACCAGGTGTGGCCTCGGCGATGGATGCGCCACCATATCTGCACGGTTTGCCAATCGGCTGGCGAGCCTCTGCTTGTTCTCGACTCCCGATAGATGACTGGAGCGCGTGTACTCCAAACGGAATCTCGAATTCGGGAAGGAATGGGCGGGTTGCCCTGTTCCAACCCTGGGAACCACCTGCTTGCTGGAGGACTTCAGGAAGCAGGCGAGGTAACGACGCCTTGACAGCCCCAGGGGGCGTCAATAACCTGCCCAGCGGTTTCAAGGCGTCAGGGTTCCCCTGGTGCCCTTTCTCCCAACACCCTTCGACTTCCCACGGTCCTCTGAAGGACTCAGGCAGTCGCTCAGTGTCGCCAGGACGGTGCCTTCTCGCACCCCGCGAAATCTCCCGCAAACAGCCAGGCGCTCGAATCCTCGGACGCCCCCCAGCACCGCTTCCCCCATCATGCGCAAAGCACGTTCCACCAAAGAGAAGGTTGACTCCGATCTGCCCGCCGAAGAGGAGCGCCCCAAGCGCGCCCGCAAGACGGCCAAGTCCACCGATCGAGAGGAGCCCGAGCGCCCCGCGCGTCGCCGCACCTCCTCCCGCCGCACCGAGGAGGAAGAGGCTCCCGAGGCCGAGGCCACCGAGGAGGCCGCCGAGGCTCCCCGTCCCGTGCTGACTCCCATGCCGCGCCCCGTGCGCGATGAGGAGTTCCAGGAGGCTCGCGCCGTCGCCGCCGCCGAGCCCGCCGCCGCTCCCGCCGCTCCCGAGGCCTCGGAGATGCCCGCCGTCACCGAGGTGACTCGCGATGGCGCCCCGATGCAGGTCATCAAGCTCAATGACCTGAAGCGGATGAAGATCACCGAGCTGGCGAAGATGGCCCACGACTTCAACATCGAGGGCTACCAGGGCCTGAAGAAGCAGGACCTCATCTTCGCGCTGCTCTCCGGCATCGCCGACAAGCGCTTCGAGGTCCACGCCGAGGGCGTGCTCGAGCTGCTCAGCGACGGCTTCGGCTTCCTGCGCAGCGCCGACAGCGACTACCAGCCCAGCCCGGACGACATCTACGTCTCTCCGTCGCAGGTGCGCCGCTTCAACCTGCGGCCCGGCGACACCGTCACCGGCCCCATCCGCCAGCCCCGCGAGGGCGAGCGCTTCTTCGCGCTGCAGAAGGTGGACCGCGTCAACTTCGTGGACCCGCTGTCCGAGGCGGCCCGCGAGCGCATCCTCTTCGACAACCTCACGCCGCTCTACCCCACGCGCAAGCTGAAGCTGGAGCACGAGGGGTCGGAGATGACGACGCGCATCATCGACCTGTTCTGCCCCATCGGCCTGGGCCAGCGCTGCCTCATCGTCGCGCCGCCGAAGGCCGGTAAGACGGTGCTCCTGCAGAACATCGCGCACGCCATCGCCAAGAACCACCCGGACGTCTACCTCATGGTGCTGCTGGTGGACGAGCGCCCGGAGGAAGTCACCGACATGGAGCGCAGCGTGCGCGGCGAGGTGGTCTCCTCCACCTTCGACGAGCCCGCCACGCGCCACGTGCAGGTGGCCGAGATGGTCATCGACAAGGCCAAGCGCCTGGTCGAGCAGAAGTACGACGTGTGCATCCTGCTGGACTCCATCACCCGCCTGGCGCGCGCCTACAACACGGTGGTGCCCGCCTCCGGGAAGATCCTCTCCGGTGGTGTGGACGCCAACGCGCTTCACAAGCCCAAGCGCTTCTTCGGCGCCGCGCGCAACATCGAGGAGGGTGGCAGCCTCACCATCATCGGCACCGCGCTCATCGACACCGGCAGCCGCATGGACGAGGTCATCTTCGAGGAGTTCAAGGGCACCGGTAACTCGGAAATCGTCCTGGACCGCAAGCTCTTCGAGAAGCGCATCTTCCCGTGCCTCGACATCAACAAGTCCGGCACGCGCAAGGAGGAGCTGCTGCTCACCCAGGCCGACCTCATCCGCATAACGGCCCTGCGGCAGGTGCTCCACCCGTTCACGCCGATCGACGCGATGGAGTTCGTGCTCAAGCACATGCGCCCCACGCCGTCGAACACCGACTTCCTCGGCTCGATGAACCGCTGATCAGGAGGCTCCGCATGCCCCGCCCTCGCTTTGGACGACTGGCTGCTCTCGTGTTGGGAGTCTCGGTTGGCTTCGCGGGGGCAGGGTGCGAGCCCATCGATCCCATCGAGGAGATCCCCCTCGGGCTCTCCGACAAGGTCTGCTACCGCGACAGCGACTGCGCGCCCAACGGCTGCTGTGGCGAGGGCACCAACCCCACGCACGTCTCCGAGGCGCCCAACTGCGCCAACGTCCGGTGCGATGGGACGTGCACGCCCACCAGCATCGACTGCGGGCGCTGCATCGCCGTGTGTCGGGACTCGCGCTGCTCCGCGGCCTGCCAGTAGCGCGGTGAGGCGCCTCAGGGCGCCGGCGGCGGGGCGGGCAGCACGGCGGGCGCGGGGCTCTCCGCCGGCACGGCGCTCTCTGCCAGCGACGGCTGGGCCTTGAGGCGCGCGAAGTCGAAGCACGCCACGAAGAGGGCCGCGATGGGCACCGCGAACAGGGCGCCCACCAGCCCGTAGAGGCGCTCCCCGGCGATCAGGCTGAAGGCCACGATGACCGGGTGGATGCGCGCCGCCTGCCCCATGATCTTCGGGTTGAGGAAGTACGCCTCCAGCGCGTGGATGCCGATGATCCACGCCAGGATGAGCACGCCCTTCTGGAAGCCGTCCGCCAGCGCGATGAGCACGATGGGCACCGAGCTGATGATGGTGCCGAAGATGGGGATGAGGCTGAAGAAGGTGGCGATGGTGGCCAGCAGGAAGGCGAACTTCACCCCGAACAGCAGCAGGCCGATGGCCGTGAGCGTCCCGTTCACCAGGCAGATCGTCACCTGGCCGCGCACCACGCCGGACAGCGAGCGATCGATGCGCTCCAGCAGCACGCGCGCGTCGGTGGAGTACTCGGGCGGGATGAGGGTGCCGAAGTAGTGCCGGATGGCCTGCGCGTCGATGGAGAAGAACGCGGCCACCATGAGGATGAAGAACAGGCTGAAGATGCCGGCCAGCACCCCACCGATGATGGCGCGCGACACGCCGACGATGTTGCCCAGGTTCTCCTGCACCAGCACCGCCAGCCGCGCCGCGCTGTCCTTGAGCAGCTGCGCCATGTCCACCCCGAAGCTGAGCGAGGCCCCGGCCCCCTCGCCCGCTCCCTCTACCCCCCGGTTCGAGAGCTCGATGGGGATGCCGTAGCTGCTCAGCCACTCCTCGGCCCGGTGCGCCAGCGACTGCAGGTACTCCGGGGTGAGCGAGTTGACGAAGGCCAGCCCGTCCCGGCTGATGCGCGCCAGCTCGCGGTAGAGCTGCGGCACCAGCGCGATGAAGAAGAGGTACACGCCCACGAAGAACAGGGCGTAGATGAGCAGGATGGCCACCCAGCGAGGGATCTGCCGCCCCGCCACCCGCACGCGGGTGATGCGCCCCACGAACGGCTGGACGAGATAGGCGATGAGCGCCGCGCCGGCAAAGGGCATCACCACCGAGCGGAAGGCGATGAGCACCAGCGCGATGGCTCCCCACAGGCAGGCGAGGATGATGAGCCGCTTCCGGCGCTCGGTGGGGGCGGTGGCATCAAGAGGCGGCAGCATGAGGGCGGCTTATGGCAGAGGTCTCCCCCCGCCTACAAGGCTCGAACACCCGGCCTCGCGCCCTCGGCCGCCCTGTCCTCGTATCGTTGGCGCTCCTACAGCTGCACCCGGCGCAGCCGTGCCTCCAGCTTGTCGAGGATCTGCCGCATCATCGGGCGCTTCACGCGGCCCTCGGTGGCCTCGCCCAGCCCTAGCATCTGCTCCACCAGCCAGCGGTTGAGGAAGAGCAGGGTGAGGCGATCGGTGGGCGCCAGGCCCCGCTCGAGGTAGCGCTTGTTGCGCATGTAGTCGTCGTAGGCGTCGAACTCGCGCGCCAGCTCCCAGCGCGACAGCCGCAGCGCCTCGTCATAGACGGCTGGCGAGGGCTGGGGCGTGGGCTCCAGGAAGAGGGGCGCGAACGTGCCGCCGACGTCCAGATCGAGCTCCTGCACGGGAGGCGGCCACTTGGACAGATCCTTGGCCAGCAGCTTCGCCACCTCCTCCAGCAGGTGGTCCATCACGGGGATGGGCTTCGCCTCGAATAGATAGTCCCAGCGTGAGGGCATCTTCCCACCCTAGCTCAGGGCCCGGCGTCCGGGGAGCCGCCGTCCGGCACGCCGCCGTCGCCCGGGTTGCCCGTGCGGCAGCAGTCGGAGTTCGTGAAGTAGAGGCCCGCCTGCGAGCACGAGGCGCGGATGACGCGCTTGTAGCCGCTGCAGCCGATGATGAGCCCCTGCCCCTCGCACACCGGAGCGCCCGCGGTGTCCGGATCGCAGGAGGCGGAGCCCTCCTCCACGCACAGCGCCCGGGAGCGGAAGAAGCGCGGCGAGCTGGTCTCTCCGACGACGAGCTCGCAGGTGGCCGCCGCGCCGCACTCCACGGTGTTCAAGCCGGTGGAGCAGGGGCCTACCGAGCAGGAGCGCTCGCAGTTGAGGGCCTTGTCCTCCTCGCAGAGCGGCGTCTTGGCGCAGTCGTCATCATCGGAGCAGGAGAGCAGCAGGAGGAGGGGAACGAGGAGCAGGGCTTTGGACACGGGGAACCTCGTCGTCAGGTGAAGTACTCGAGGAAGTTGACCAGGATCTGCCGACCGTAGGGCGTCGGAGTGATGCCCGCGAGCAGCCGGGGCACCCGCTCTCCGGGAGGCACGCCGCGCGCGGTGGCCTCCGCCTCCAGCCGCTCGGCCCGGGCCTGGATGAGCGCTCGCATCGCGTCCGGCTGGACTTCCGGATGGAACTGCACACCGCGAGAGCACGGCCGGAAGGCCAGCGCCTGGACGGCCGTGTTGGCGTTGCCCGCGAGCACCACCGTGCCCTCGGGCGGTTCGGGGACGATGTCCTCGTGGGTGGCCTGCACGGCGACGCTGGAGGGCATCCCCTGGAAGAGCGGATCCGCCTGGCCCGAGGGCGTCAGCTCCACCTGGACGGTGCCGATCTCCCGGCCCAGGGGGTTGCGCACCACGCACCCTCCGTAGGCGTGCGCCAGCAGCTGGTGGCCGAAGCACACCCCGAGCACCGGGATGTTCCGCTCCGCCGCATCCACCATGAGTGCCGCCGCGCGCTCCATCCATGGCTCCAGTCGCGTCACCGACAGCGGTGAGCCCGTCATCATCACCGCGTCATAGCCCGTCGCGTCCCCTGGCAGCTTCGCGCCTTGATGCGCATGGAGGATGTCGAATCGATAACCGGACAGTCCCAGGGTCTGTAGAAACCACCGGTCATAGTCGCCCACCGAGAGGCGCACCGAGGCCGCGGCCTCCCCTGCTTTCAGCAACAGAACGTTCTTCATCTCACCTGTCTCCGCCCTGGGTTGCCGCCCCTGTGGGCCGTCCCTACCGTTCTTCGCCGATCCTGAGTCGGTGCCCGCTGCTTCGGCGCTCTGTCGCCCGGGCCTTTCAAGGAGTCTCCATGACCGACGCTCGCTCGCTCGCTCCTCAACTTCCCGCCCTGAAGCTGCTCATCGATGGGCAGCCTGTGGACCCCGTGGAAGGGGGAGCCCTTCCGGTGATGAACCCTGCCACCGGGCAGAAGATCTGCGACGTGCCGTCCGCCACTGGCGCGGATGTGGACAAGGCGGTGAAGGCCGCGCGCCGGGCTTTCGAGTCCGGGCCCTGGAGCAAGATGAACCCCAGCGAGCGCGGCAAGCTCATCCGCAAGCTCTCGGAGCTCTTGTGGCAGCGCCGAGAGGAGTTCGCGCTCGTCGAGTCGATGAACAACGGCAAGACGTTCCGTGAGGCCATCCGCGGGGATGTGTCTCCGGGCGCCGCCACGCTGGCCTACTTCTCCGACTGGACGAACAAGATCACCGGCGAGGTGCTTCCGGTGGACGGGCCCTTCCTCACCTACTGCCTCAAGGAGCCAGTGGGCGTGGTGGGCGCCATCGTCCCGTGGAACTACCCCACGTGCCTGCTGTGCTGGAAGCTGGGGCCGGCGCTGGCGGCGGGGTGCACCGTGGTGGTGAAGCCCTCGGAGCTCACGCCGCTCACCGCGCTCAAGCTGGGCGCGCTCGCCCTGGAGGCCGGCTTTCCGCCCGGCGTGCTCAACGTGGTGACGGGCTATGGCGATCCGACGGGCGAGGCGCTCGCGCGGCACCCGGACGTGGACAAGATCTCCTTCACGGGCTCCGGGCGCACCGCGCGCCGGCTGCTGCAGGCCTCGGCGGGCAGCAACCTCAAGAAGCTGACGCTGGAGCTGGGCGGAAAGAGCCCGCAGATCGTCCTCCCGGATGCGGACTTCGACACGGCCATCGAGGCGTGCTTCTGGGGCATCTTCGGCAACAAGGGGGAGATCTGCAACGCGGGCAGCCGCGTGCTCGTCCACGAGAAGGCCTATGACGCGTTCGTGGGCCGGCTGGCCGAGCGCGCGCAGAAGATGCGCGTGGGCGATCCGCTGGATCCCGAGACGGAGATGGGCTCGCAGATCAGCCCGAAGCAGCTGGAGACGATCCTCAGCTACATCGACAGCGGCAAGAAGCAGGGCGCGAAGCTGCTGGCGGGCGGCGAGCGGGACACACAGGGCGCCAAGGCGAAGGGCCACTTCGTCAAGCCGACCATCTTCGGCGACGTGCAGCCGGAGATGAAGATCGCCCAGGAAGAGATCTTCGGCCCGGTGCTCAGCTGCATCCGGTTCCGCGACGAGGCGCACGCGCTCGATATCGCCAACGGCACCAGCTACGGCCTGGCGGCATCGATCTGGACGCGCGACGTGGCGAAGGCGCACGCGATGGCGCGCAAGGTGAAGAGTGGCGTGGTGTGGATCAACTGCTTCAACGAGTTCGATGATGCGGCGCCGTTCGGTGGCTACAAGGAGTCCGGCTGGGGCCGGGACCTGTCCCATCACGCCCTGGAGGGTTACCTCCAGTACAAGGCGGTGTGGACGAAGCTGCCGACGGGCCTCTGATTCCTCTCGAGAGACAAGGACGCGTAACCATGGCAATCCGTCCCAAGGCGAAGGTCATCTCCCATCCCGCGATGGCGCGGCGCGCCCGCTCGAAGGAGAAGAGCGACAACGTGCGCCAGCTCCACCGCGAGCCCGGCGGCGTGGACTTCCTGCGCAAGTGGTTCGAGGAGAAGGGCGTCCGCAAGGTGAAGGTGGGCGCGGTGGACATCGACGGGGTGTGGCGCGGCAAGTACATCTCCACGGAGAAGTTCTTCTCTGCGGCCAAGGGCGGACTGGGCTTCTGTGACGTCGTCTTCGGGTGGGACCTGGCCGACGAGCTGCTCGACAACACCCAGGTGACGGGTTGGCACACGGGCTATCCGGACGCGCAGGCGCGGGTGGACATCTCCTCCGGGCGCATCATCCCTTGGGAGCCGGATACGGCGGCCTTCCTGCTGGACTTCGTGAACCCGGACGGCACTCCCTTTGGCCCCAGCCCGCGGCAGCTGCTGCAGAAGATCGGCCGGCGCGCGAGGGACCTGGGATACCTGCCGAAGTTCGGCGCCGAGTATGAGTTCTTCATCTTCAAGGAGACGCCGCACTCGCTGAAGGAGAAGGGGTTCCAGGAGCTGACGCCGCTGACGCCGGGGATGTTCGGCTACTCGTGGCTGCGCACGTCGATGAACTCGGCGCTGGTGCACTCGCTCATCGACGGGTGCAACGCCTTCGGGGTGGACATCGAGGGCTTCCACACGGAGACGGGGCCGGGCGTCTTCGAGGCGGCCATCCGCTACGACGAGCTGGAGAAGTCCGCGGACAAGGCGGTGCTCTTCAAGACGGTGGTGAAGGAGATCTGCGCGCGGCACGGGCTGACGGCGTGCTTCATGGCGAAGGTGAACGCGAAGCTGCCGGGGTGCTCGGGGCATGTGCACCAGTCGCTGTGGAACCTGAAGGGCGACCGAAACACCTTCCATGACGAGTCCTCGCCGGACGGCATGAGCCAGACGATGCGGCACTACATCGGCGGGCAGGTGGAGCTGATGCCGGAGCTGACGGCGCTCTACTGGCCCACGGTGAACAGCTACAAGCGCAGCGTGGAGAACACGTGGGCGCCCACCACGGCGACGTGGGGCCGGGAGAACCGCACCACGGCCATCCGCGTCATCGGCGACAGCCCCAAGTCCATGCGCCTGGAGTACCGGCAGCTGGCCGCGGACATGAACGCGTACATCGGCATGGCGGTGAGCCTGGCCGCGGGCCTGTGGGGCATCGAGAACGAGGTGGAGCCGCCGCCCGTGTGCGCGGGCAACGGCTACGAGGCCAACGCCCGGCCGCTGCCTCGCAACCTCAAGGAGGCGGTGGAGCTGCTCGAGCGCTCCGAGCGCGCCCGGGCGCTGCTCGGGGAGGACTTCGTGGACCACTACGTGCGTACGCGCAAGTGGGAGGTCCGCCAGTACGAGCGTGCCGTCACCAACTGGGAGCTCGAGCGGTACATGGAGCTCATCTGAGCCACTACACGGAAGGACCGGGGCCCAATACGATGCATCCGTTCGATATGCCGACTGAAGCGCGCGTCACCGAGATGGCCTGGCCCACGAAGATCGTCTTCGGCGTGGGTGCCCTGAAGCGTCTGCCCGCCCAGGTGGCGCGGCTGAAGATGAAGCGTCCGCTGGTGGTGACCGACGCGGGCGTGGTGAAGGTGGGGCTGGCCCAGCGCGTGTTCGACGTGCTGAAGGACGCCGGCGTGGACTACGCGGTGTTCGACCGCGTGGAGCCCAACCCCACCGAGAAGGATGTCTTCGCCGGCCTGGAGGCGTATCGCAGCCACGGTTGCGACGGCATCATCGCGCTGGGCGGTGGCAGCCCGCTGGACGCGGCCAAGCTGGTGCAGTTGCTCACCACTCACGAGCCGCCTCTGTCGCGCTACGACGATGCCAAGGGTGGCGACCAGTACGTGCGGGATGATCTGCCGCCGCTGATCGCGATTCCGACCACGGCGGGTACCGGCTCGGAGGTGAGCCGCTCAGGCGTGGCGACGCTGGAGGACACGGGCCGCAAGACGGTCATCTTCAGCCCGTTCCTGCTGCCCAAGGCGGCCATCTGCGATCCAGAGCTGACGGTGGGGCTGCCGCCCGGGGTGACGGCTGCCACCGGCATGGATGCCTTCACGCACTGCCTGGAGGCGTACCTGGCCAACGGGTTCCACCCGCTGGCGGACGCGGTGGCCATCGACGGCATCATCCGCGTGGGGCGCTCGCTGGTGACGGCGGTGAAGGAGGGCAGCAACCTCTCGGCGCGCTCGGACATGATGGTGGCCGCGATGGAGGGCGCCATGGCCTTCCAGAAGGGCCTGGGCGCCTGCCACGCGCTGGCGCATGCGCTGACGCCCATCTCCGGCGTCCACCACGGCCTGGCCAACGCCATCGTCCTGCCAGTGGTGATGGAGTTCAACCGGCCGATGACGACGGCGCGGCTGGCGCGCGTGGCGGTGTCTCTGGGCGAGTTCGCCAACATGCGCGAGGACGTGCTGGCTGGCCACGCCATCGATCGGGTGCGCAAGCTGAACGCGGCCATAGGCATCCCCGCGCGGCTGCGGGACGTAGGCGTACAGGAGAAGGACCTGGAGCGCATCGCCGCCAAGGCCTTCGAGGACGCCTCGCACCTGTCCAACCCGCGCAAGTGCTCGGAGTCGGACCTGCTCATGATGGTCCGCGAGGCGTTCTGAGCTCCGTCGGGTAGGTCCTCGAAGGTACCGCTTGGGCTCAGAGAGCCACAGCCCAGGGACACAGGTCGCGGGTCCCTCGCTGCGGGGCGGGTCCCCCCGTCACCGACGGGTCCGCCCGCCCCGGCGTCCCGCTCTCTCGAGGGGGCACACTGGTCGCCGACTGGTTGCGAACTGGTATGACAAGCAGACCGGTTCGCAGCGGGTTCGCCCGGCAGGAGGGCGGACCGGTCGCGGGTGCGGACTCGGGCCCTCGGTCGGGTTCAGGTGGCGAAGTCTCTTACGCTGGGCGTGAAGGAGTTCTTTGGACCTCCTTGGACTAGTGTGGGAGGGCCTTGAGCGACGACTCCCAGCTCGAAGAGAACTCCATTGGCGCCAGCGTGACTCGCTCTTTCAGCGCAAGGTGCCACCGCCGCTCGGAGCGGCCGCCGTCACCGCGTTCGCTCTCGTCTACTCGCTGCTTCTGCGTGGACTTCTCACCCTGACAGGCCCAGGGCGAGCTGGGCCGACCGATGGGTAGCCGCGCGACGCGTGCGTGAGCTGCCCGAGCGGCTCACGTCTGGGCCTGGGTGAGCGGAAGCGCCAGCGTCGCCACGGCGCCCTTTCCCTGGCCCTCGCTCTCCAGCGAGAGCCGCCCGCCCAGCATCTGCGCCGCCAGCGCGCTGGAGTGCAAGCCAAAGCCATGGCCGTCCTTGCGCGTGGTGAAGCCGTGCGAGAAGAGCCGCTCGCGCACATCCGGAGCAATCCCCGACCCGTTGTCCTCCACCTGGAGGCTCACCCACGGGCCCTCCACCCTCAGCCTCACCGTGAGGTGGCGCTCTCCCTCGGGCAGGGAGTCCAGGGCGTACTTCGCGTTGCTGATGAGGTTGATCAGGATCTGCAGCACCTTGTGCTTGTCCACCTTCATCCGAGGCACCGGTGCCAGCTCGCGCCGCACCGTCACCCCGTGGCGCTGCAGCGCCGCCATCTGGATTCTCAGCGCGTCCTGGATGAGCTGCGACAGGTCGCACTCCTCCTCCATCAGCGATGTCCGCGCATACGCCTGCTGCACCTGGACGATGGCGCGGATGTGCTCGATGTGCCGCCCCATGGCGTCCACGTCCTCGATGAGCCGCGTCTGCTCGTTCATCAGCTCATCGGCCAGGGCCGACAGGTAGTCGGGCAGGGTGCCTCCTCTCGCTCCCGGCGCCAGGAAGCTCGGCAGGTCCTGCCGGTGCTCCAGCAGCAGGCTCGTCGCCTGCTTCAGCTTCCCCACCCGCGAGGAGCCGACCGCCTTGTGCATCATCTCCAGGTTGATGACGGCGCTGGTCAGCACGTTGCCCACGTTGTGCAGCACATTCGAGGCCACCTCCGCCATTCCCACCGAACGCGCCGTGTCCACCAGCCTCGCCTGCGCCTGCTTCAGCTCCCGCGTGCGCTCCTCCACCCGCTGCTCCAGCTCGTCATTGGCCTGCCTCAGCTCCTGCCGCGCCCGCTGCACGTCCGCGTACAGCCTCGCGTTCTCGATGGAGATGGCCGCCTGCGAGGCGATGTGCCCCAGCAGCGCCAGCCGCGCCGGGCTGAACGCGTTGGTCGCCAGGTTGTTCTCCAGGTACAGCGCCCCGGTGAACTGCTCCTGCCTCATCAGCGGCAGGCACAGCACCGACCTGACTCCGCTCCGCCCCAGGTACTCGTCCGTCGAGAAAGGGTGTGGCTTGGAGGCATCCCCGATGAGCACGTGCTCCCGCGTGCGCCTCACGTAGGAGAGCAGCGTCCACGGCAGCTCATGCGTCGCCGCCTCGTCCGGCGGCACCGCCACGCTGTCCGGTGAGCATCCCGAGATGGCCACCACCTGGAGCGTGTCCTCGCTCGGCAGCAGCAGGGCGGCTCGCTGGGCTCCCGCATTCTCGATGGCCGCATGCAGTAGCGTCGTCACCAGCCGCTCCAGGACGATCTCCCCGGAGATGGCCTGCTGTGTCTTCACCACCGTGAGCGCGTCGATCCGCGTCGAGTCCGTGCTGCTCGTCTCATTACCCACGGTGACGGGGGTGGGCGCCAGGTTCGGCCACTGCGCCTCCAGCTGGTGGACCTTCGCCGTGGCGCCCCACTGCTGGTACGCCGCCGAGGCCTCCCGGGCGAAGGCATGGGCGACGATGGGCGCCTGCCGCGTGCGCCAGAAGTTCGCCGCCAGCTCGCTGGCCATGCCCACCAGTTGCGCGGCGCCGCTCTCGCGCGCGCAGCGGATGGCCTCCTCGTACGCTTGCGTCGCCTCCTCCGACCGACCCGTCAGGCGCGCCAGCTCCGCGGTCACCATCAGCTCGGACGCACGGAATGTCTCCGCGCAGTGCCCGGCCCACTCCGCCAGCTGCTGCTGGTGGCGCTGGAGGTCCGCCAGACGCTGCTCCCGCTCCTCCGGCGAGGCCCCTTCGAGGCTCTCGGCCAGGGCGAGGGCACGGTACAGGTGGAACTCCCGAACGAGGATGCTGCCGTGCACGGCCCAGAGCAGCTCGGCCGCCTTGTCCGCCGCCTCCAGGGCCTCTCCCCAGGCGCCGCACAGGAAGCGCGACTGCAGCTTGGTGACCCAATACCGGAACCGCGTGGTGCTCATGCGCCGCGCCGTCAGCCGGGCCTCGAAGTCCTTCTCGTCGAAGTCGTCTCCGCTGAGCGTGTCGAAGGAGCGCGTCTGGCCGCGCAGCTGCAGGATCAGCCGCCGGCTGCACAGGACCATGTCATGCGCCTCCATGGCCGCGGCCTTGCGCAGGAACTCGGTGTGCGCGAGCGCGTCCTGATACACGTCCTCCAGGTTGTTCCCCATGGCGAGCCGGTTGGCGATGATCGCGGTGGAGGCGTAGCTCGAGGAGATGAAGTCCCCGGACTGGAGCCCGTGCTGGAAGGCGCCGACGGCGATGTCGTTCGAGACGAAGAGCGGCCGGGTCCAGCAGGTGGCCGCGTGCAGGCTCAAGAGCATCGCCGGCCGGTAGGCGGTCAGATCATGACGCTCGACGAGCGCGCGGGAGAGCATGCCCCACGCCTCACCCTCCGCGTACTGCTTGAAGTAGGAGCCGGTGACCACCGCGAACCAGCTCAGGCCCCGCACCGCAATCGGGGTGAAGCCGTGCCGGAGGCTGAGGGAGACCATCCGGGCCAGCACGACGACGAGCAGGTGGTTGTCGGTGACGTAGGCCGAGCTGAAGAGCGCGGACAGCGCCTCCACCTGGGCCTTCACATGCGGGTCGGTCATGAACGGCAGGTCGACCAGGCTCTCGATGGAGCGCCCGCCCAGCAGCGTCCAGACCTCCTGGTTGGCGGCGGCCACTTCCTCCGAGGAGGGGTGCAGTGACAGGGGCATGCCCAGCCGCCCCAGGCACTCTAGCATGCACTCTGCGGCCGCCTGGATCTGCCCCTGCGCCATGCAGAGGTTGCTCTTCAGGCTGTAGGCGGCGGTCGAGTCCCCAGGGGTTCGCGCCCGGCAGAGGAGCTCCTCCGCCAGGGCGCGCACCTCGGCGAAGTTGCCGGTGAGCAGCTCGCAGCGCGCGCGCGCCAGCCTCACCTCGAAGGCCAGCGATGGATCCGTCTCCCAGGGGTCCCCGGGAATGAGGGAGAAGGCCGCCGTCAGGTAGGAGATGGCGGGCCGGAGCGCCACCGCGGCCTTGGCCTTCCCTCCCGCCTCGGCGTTCAGCCGGGCGAGGTGGTGGCGCTCGGCGGAGTCCTCGATCAGGTCCATGCCCGCGTTGAGCTGGCTCACCACGTCGAAGAGCGAGTCGCGGAGCTGCTCCGGGCTGAGGCTCCGCAGCATCAGCCGGCCGATGCGCAGGTGGATGGCCTTGCCCTCCTCCGCGGAGAAGAGGGAGAGCGCCGCCTGCTGGATGCGGTCATGCAGGAAGCGGTGCTGCTCCGGGCCCACCCGCATCAGCATGCCTTCCTGCAGCGCGGGCTCCAGGCCGTGCTCCGCCTCCACCGCCGAGCCCAGCCCGGCGACGCTGCCCAGCAGCGCCAGCGAGAAGACGTTGCCCACGCACGCCGCCAGCCGCAGCAGGTTCTGCGTCTCGGAGGGGAGCTGGCGCAGCTTGCCCACCATGAAGTCGACGACGTTGTCCGAGTAGCCTCGGGCGCGAACGCCGGCCTCGTCCCACCGCCAGCCCGTCCCCGGCGCGCGCACCAGCAGCCCGTCCTGGTTCAGCGTCAGCATGAACTGCAGCAGGAAGAAGGGGTTGCCGCCCGTCTTCTCGTGCACCAGCGCGGACAGGGGGAGCACCACCTCCTCGGACGCGCCCGGGAGCGTGTCGGCCACGAGCTGCTCTACCTGCTTCAGGCTCAGCGGCTCCAGCCGGATGTCGGTGATGCGCGCGCCGGCCTTGCGCACCGCTTCCAGCACGGGCACCAGCGGGTGCGCGGGGCTCACCTCGTTGTCGCGGTAGGCGCCGATCCACAGCACCGGCGGCGTCTCCGACTGCGAGAGCAGGTGCTGGATGAGCTGCAGGCTGCTCAGGTCCGCCCACTGCAGGTCATCCAGGAACATCACCAGCGGATGCTCGGGGCTGGCGAACACCTGCAGGAACTGGCGGAACACCCGCTGGAGCCGGTACTGGGCCTCGTTGTGTGGCAGCACCGCGAGCGCGGGCTGCTTGCCCACCACCACCTCGAGCTGCGGCACCAGGTCCACCAGCACCTGGCCCTGGCCGTCCCAGGCCCGGTTCAGCCGCTCACGCCACCGGGCCAGCTCCTCGTCGCTTCCCGCCAGCAGCTGCTGCACCAGGCCCCGCAGGGCCTGCGCCAGCGTGTTGTAGGGAGCGTTGCGCTGGAGCTGATCGAACTTGGCGCTCAGGAAGAAGCTGCGCCGCTGCACCACCGGCTTGTACAGCTCGTGCGCCACCGACGACTTGCCGATGCCCGAGTAGCCGCTCACCAGGAACAGCTCCGGCCTTCCCGTCTGGCTCACCCGCTCGAAACCCTGGAGCAGGGAGGCGACCTGGGCCTCACGCCCGTAGAGGCGCTGGGGGAGCTGGAACCGGCTGGGGGTGTCATGCTCCCCCAGGGGGAACGGCTCCTGGGGGCCAGGGCTCGGCTTCTCCAGGCACCGCTCCAGGTCCGCCTTCAGCCCCTCGGCGCTCTGGTAGCGCTCCTCGGCCACCTTGGCCAGCAGCTTCATCACGATGGCCGACACCGCCAGCGGCACCTGCGGGTTGAGCTCGTGCGGCGGCCGGGGCGTCTGCGCCATGTGCGCGTGGAACCACTCCAGCGCGTCCCGGCCATGGAAGGGCCGCTTGCCCGTGAGCAGTTCGTACAGCGTGACGCCCAGCGAGTAGAAGTCGGTGCGGTAGTCCACCGCCCGGTTCATCCGCCCCGTCTGCTCCGGCGACATGTACGCCAGCGTGCCTTCCACCAGGTGCGTGGGGGCCGCCTCCAGGTGCTCCACCTTCTGCAGCGTGGCGACGCCGAAGTCGATGAGGCGCGCGTCTCCCGAGGGCTCGAGGATGATGTTGGAGGGCTTGATGTCCTTGTGGATGACGTTGCGGCTGTGGACCTCCGCCAGCGTGGAGGCCAGCGAGATGGCCAGGCGAAGGAAGCGGGAGAGCTCGAACGGCTGGCTCACGGACTCGGAGAGCGACTCGCCCTGCACCTTCTCCAGCAGCAGCACGGGCCGATCGTGGATGCGCTCGCAGGAGTAGGGACGGGCCACGCCGCGCACGTCGCGGAGCCGCTGGAGGATGCCGAACTCCCGGCGGTAGCGCTCGATCTCGTTGGGCCCCGGCGCCGCCGCGATGGGCGTCTTGATGATGACAGGCAGGCTGTCGGCCTCGCGGACTGCCTGGAACAACACGTTCGAGCCCGTGCCTCGAATCGTACCGAGGACCCGATAACCTGGAATGTTCAACATGGTGGAGGGGGGCCTGTGGAAGAGCGGGTGTCGTCACCGTTTCGATACATCCGAGTCTACACGGTCGGCAGGACCCACGCTCCGCCCCGGCCGACAGCCTTCCTACCCCCTGAATCCGGTGCGTCGCCGCCTCCCGAACGAGGCGGGTGACAGAAACGGCGCGCCCCGGTGTTTTCTATACAGTGTATAGGATACGGCACATCTCCGGGCCTCCTCACGAGCGCGGGACCTTCCGTCCAGCGCCAGGCCCATTCCCCACGCCCATGCCACGTCCTGCTCTGTCCGAAGAAGTCGTCCAGGAGCAGCGCGAGCGCGCCCTCCGGGCCGCGTCAGCGCTCTTCTCCCGTCACGGTGTCGAGTCCGTCAGCGTTCGCGCCATCGCCCAGGCGCTGAAGGTTTCCCCCATGGGGCTCTACCGCTACTTCCCCGGCGGCAAGGCGGAGCTCCTGGCCACCATCCGCGGGCGCGGCTTCGAGCAGCTGGCGGTGGAGCTGGAGCAGGCCCGCGCCGAGACGGAGGATCCCCTCGACCGCATCCTTCGCCTCCTGCGCGCGATGCTCCGCTTCGCCACGCGCCAGCCGGAGCTGTACCGGATGATGTTCGACGTCACGCAGCCGGAGGAGCGTGACGAGTATCTCGCCACTCGCCGGGCGCGGGCCTGGCAGCCGGCCTTCACCAGCTTCGAGGCGGCCATCCGCGCCGGCGTGCTGCGTGGCGATCCGCGGACGGTTCCCCATCTCTTCTTCGCCGGTGTCCACGGCGTCATCGCCTTCGAGCACTCCACGCAGCCCTACGCGAACCGCCGGCTCGACCGGCTCATCGGGCCCATGCTCGAGACGCTCTTCCGAGGCTCCGGCGGCAGCCTCGCGACACTTCGCAGAGTCCGCCAGACGTTCCGTACCCCGAAGCACCCACCTGACACCTGAAGAGGACCCCATGAAACGACTCGTGCTCGCTGTGATTCTGCTGGCCTCCTGCGGAAAGACGACGCCCCCTCCCGAGGAATCGCCCCTGGTCGCCCTGGCCGCGAAGGCCACCGCGCTGCAACCGGAGCTCGTCGCCATCCGCAGGGACATCCACCGTCACCCCGAGCTGTCTGGCGCCGAGAGCCGCACCGCTGGCGTGGTTGCCGAGCGCCTGCGGGCACTGGGCCTCGAGGTGCGCCCCGGCGTCGGAGGGCATGGAGTCGTCGCCATCCTCCGGGGAGGCCGCCCGGGCCCCGTGGTCGCCTACCGCGCGGACATGGACGCCGTCCGAGGCGATGAGCCGCCCGGGCGCGAGTACGGCTCCACCGTTCCAGGCGTTCAGCACGTGTGCGGGCATGACGTGCACACCGCCATCGGCATCGGCGTGGCCGGCGTCCTGGCCTCCGTGCGCGAGCGGATGCCCGGCACCGCGGTGTTCCTCTTCCAGCCCGCGGAGGAGAACATCCAGGGCGCGGAGGCGATGATCCGCGACGGAGCCATCAGCGACCCGCGTCCGGACGTCATCTATGCCCTGCACTCCTTCCCGTTCCCCGTGGGCACCGTCGCGCAGGGAGCCGTCTTCGCGGGGCTCGACCAGTTCACGCTCGAGCTTACCGGCGAGCACTCCACGCAGGAGGTGGGGCAGCGTGTCCTGACGAGCCTCTCGCGCCTCGGCACGGTCGCGCCCCTCAAGTCGGCCGAGCAGGTGGCCCCGCATCTGGCCGACCTCCAGCGCCCCGACAGCGCGTACGCCACGGCCGTCTACATGAACGTGAAGCTCGGGGCCGCGGGGAACGGGAATGTCCTCGTGCGCGGATCGGTGAAGGCCGGGGCCGATGCCATGTATCCGCGGCTGCGTCAGGCCGTGAAGGAGCTCGTGGAGCGCGAGCTGGGCGCCACGGGCTACCAGCTGTCGTTCCGGGACTCGGTGTTCCCGAGCATGGCGAGCGACCCTCGGGTGACCGCCGAGGCTGCCCCCGCGCTCGTGGAGGCGATCGGCGAGGAGAACGTGCTCTCCATCCACCGGACTCACATCTACTCGGGCGAGGACTTCGCGCTCTTCCTTCAGCGCGTCCCCGGGACCATGTTCCTCCTCGGGGTGGCGAACCTCGAGCGCGGCATCCTCGGCGCTCCCCACTTCCCGGACTTCGATGTGGACGAGGAGTCGATCCTCGTCGGCACCAAGGCCATGAGCGCCGTGGTGTGGCAGCGGCTGTCACAGGGCTGACGCACCCGTCTAGGATGCGCGCGACATGGACGCTGCGCTCCAGGCCCTGACCTCCCGCCTCCAGCAGGCCGGCATCGACCCCGAGACGCCCCTGAAGTACGGGGCAGCTCCCCTGACCGACCATGCGAACCGGCTGGGGCAGCCCGTGGAGCCCTGGCTCGCCCCGCTCGCCGAGTTCGTGGAGGTGCTGCACGCTCGGGGGCTGCACCTGTGGTCGCCGCTGTACTTCTCCGTCTCCTATCTGGCGGACGTCGCGGGCGAGCGGCCGGAGCGGCTGGAGCCCCTCCTCCGCGCGCTGTCACGGCTGCTCCTCACCCTGGAGGAGCGGGGGGTCGATCGCACCCGGGCCGAGCAGTACGGCGTCCGGGCCTCCGCCCAGGCACTGAAGAAGTCCGCGGACGCCTTGCTCGCCGTGCTGGCCTTCGCCACTCGCTTCGCGGAGAAGGGCATCGAGCCCGGGTGGATGCTCGACCGTGTCGTCCCCGCGCTGTGGGGCGTGGCCGAGGAGGAGGCCCCGGTGTTCCAGGGCCTCCTCGGCACGCTCGAGCAGGCCGCGATGCGGCTGGCGGAGCTCGAGGTGTCGCCCGGATACCCGTTCTCCGCGGGGGCCGCGGCCCTGTGCGCGTACGGTCCGGCGGCCCGGGACCATTGGGAGGCCTGGCTCGAGCGCGCGGTGCGGATGGCTCGCTCGCTGCGAGGCACGGAGCTCCACCCCTACGCCCTCTTCGAGTACGGCCTCACCGGCGTCGCTCAGCCGACCGTGCTCGAGCCGGCGCAGGTCACCGCCGCGCTGGACATCGCCGTGGCGCTCTGTGACCGGCGCATGGCCGCCGCTCCCACCCTGCAGTCGGGCTTCACCTCCTTTGGCGTGCCCCCGCGCATCGCCCTCGAGGTGGCCGATGAGCTGGCGCGCTCCGGCATCGATCCCCTCTTCGTCCTCACCGCCGGCATCCCGGCCCTGCTGCGCGTGGAGCGGGAAGGGGAGCGCGCCGTGGAGCGTGTCCCGCGCCTGGTGGAGCTCGCGAAGGCGATCCAGGCCAGAGGCCACTCGCTGCGGCTCACCTTCGAGGATGGACTCCCCGCCGCGGCGACGCTGGAGGAGCTCTACCCAGGCCTGTTCGGACGCGCGCTCGCCCTGGCCGAGGAGATGGTGGCTCGGGGGATGAACCCCGGTGTCTTTCTCGCGTTCGGGCTTCCCCGTGCCCTGAGCCGGGCCCACGGGCAGCCCTGGGCGGCAGACGAGTGCCTGGAGCTGAGCCGGGAACTCATTGCCCTGGGGGTGGATCCCGAGGCCGCGCTGGCCTACGCCGTCCCCTCGCTGCTCAACCTGTGCGGCACCGACGCCGGCCGGTTCCCACCGCTGCGCCGGGCGCTGAGGGACCTCATCGCCACCCTGCGGAGCCAGGGGCTCGATCCGAAGGAGATCCTCTTCTACGACGTGCAGTCGCTGGCGAGCGCCGGGGGCCAGCCCCTGGCCCTGGGAGATCTCCTCGCGCGACTCCAGGCGCTGCTCGAGCAGATGGAGGCCCGGGGCGTGGATCCGCGGCCCTTCCTGATGAAGGGACTGCCCGTGGCGGCGCGCGAGGCCGTCGGGAAGCCCTGGGTCCTCGTCGCCAGCCTCGAGGCGGCCGGCCGGCGGGTCGCGGCGGGCCGGGGGGACGAGGTGGCCACGCTGTTCGCGCAGGGCTCCGCGCCACTCGCCCAGGTCTCCGGGGAGGACGCCAGCACCTTCGAGCAGCTGCTCCTGTCGCTCGAGGGACGCTTCCCGGTCCTGCCCGGCGAGCTCGTGGGCCCGGCTGTCAGTGCCGCCTGTCTGCTCGCGGGCTCGCAGCCGGCGCTGCTCGAGCGCGCGCTCGATGTCATCCGTCGCCGGTTGGAGCGCCCGACGCTGGATGCGGCGGAGCGCGCCGTCGTCAGTGAGCTCCCCGGGCTCGTTGCCCTGGCGGAGGAGCCGGAGGCGCTCGCGCCGCTGATGGATGCCGCCATTGACGCGGTTCGCCGGTTACCGACGGAGGATTCTCTCCATGAGCGGTTCCTGCGGCATGGGCTCGGCGCCATCTCGGTGGTGGCCGGGAGGGACTCTCGGAGTGCCGTGGCGCTCCTCTCCCAGCTCGCGGACGGCCTGCTCCGCTGGCCGCTGCTCGCGCCGAGCATCCTGAAATACGGGGCCTATCCAGTGGCTCGGCGCTCCCGCCAGGGCTCGGACGATCTGCTGAGAGGCATCAAGGCCCTGGCGGACTGGGCCCGCGCGCTGGATCCCCAGGACGGCGATTTCGAGTACGCCCTCGAGCGCGCGGTGGGGCTCTGCGGAGCCGTGTCCCGGGAGGCGCTCCCGGCGTTCATCGAGGCCCTCGCCGTGCTGCGCGAGGCCATCCCCGAGCCAGGGCCGGCACGGCGGGTGTTCTTCCAGGAGCTGGAGACAGCGCACGGACTGGTCGGCCAGTGGCCGGAGGCGTGGAGCCGACTCGTGGCGCCCATCCTGCGCACGCACCGCCACCGCTCCGGCGCCGTGCTGTCCGCGCTCTCCTGGCTCGGGGAGCGGCACATCCAGGCGCCCACGGATCTGGACGTGCTCCGGGAGATCGTCACCCAGACGGGCGTTCGCGCCGCGGACATCCTGCTCCACCTCATCCGCCCCGCGATGAACGAGGGCATCCTCAAGGACCTCAGCGCCGACCGGGAGCTGCTGCAGCGCTACCTGCGGGAGATCTCCTTCCCGGACGCCCGGCTGTACGCCCGCTACCGGGAGATCCAGCAGGATCCCGCCGCCACCGAGGCGGAGAAGCGCGCTCGCGGCGGAGCGCTGCGCGAGGAGATCGACGCGCTCCAGCAGGCGCTGCGGCAGGGCACGCTCTCCCCCGAGCAGGAGGCCAGCCCCCTGCTGGGCGTGGCGCTCTCCCACCTCTTCCCGCCGGCGCTCGGGGCCACTCGCAGAGACTACGTACGCCTGTACCAGCGCATGCCGGACCGCCCCGAGGATGTCTCGCGCCTGGGCCTGGAGCCGGAGCTGCGCGTGCGTCGGTATGCGCTGGCTCGCGGGAGCTGGCAGCTGCGGGAGGACGCCGCCCTGGACCGGGGGCCCTGGGAGCTCGTGCTGGACACGCTGCGCGAGCCACTCCCGACGGAGGAGGAAGCCGCCGCGGCGCTCGGCTGGGAGCTCCTGCTGACGTGGACGGAGGGCCGGCTGGGACGCGAGGCCACCCAGCGCGCGCTCCTGCCGCGCCTGTTCTCGAGGATGAAGCGAGGAGGAGTCCTGCTCCCCACGGAGGCGCGCACGGCGGCGCAGCTGCTCGCCGTGCAGGAACTGCTCGCGGATCAGCTCCGGGACCTGGTGGAGGAGCTCCTCCTGGCCGCGCGGGCGGAGGACCTCGGGCGCTTCACCCGGCTGGTGGAGGACAAGCTGGCACCGCCCCCTCGGGTGGGACCGGGGCTGCTCAAGGCCGTGCAAGGGACGGTGGAGGCGTTCCGCGCGGGCACGCTGGGGCGGGAGGAGGCGGGCTCACGTCTGGTCCGGCAGCTGAGTGCCTTCGAGGTGGAGGCGTCCTCCCTGCTCGCGGCGCTGATGGGGGCTCGTACTCTCGAGGACACCAAGCAGGTGCTGGCGTCCCTTCCTCCTCGGAAGGTGGAGCTGGAGCCGGGAAAGGAGGTCCACCGGATCCACGCGGACTTCGTGGGGCAGCTCGTCCAGGCCATGCAGCAGGCGCTGCACGGGAGTGCCGAGCAGCCCGGTGCGCTCGAGTACCGGGCGTCATCCGACTCGCTCACGCTGGAGTTCGAGCTGACCAAGCGCAAGGCCCACTCCGCCGTGGGCTTCTGCGAGGGCGTCTGCACGGCGGTGGACCTGGCGCTCTGGGAGCGGCCGGAGTTCCTCCAGTGCGTCTTCTGGGACGAGGAGGGGACCGCGCAGGGCGGCATGCACCTGCTGCTCGTGGAGGAGGGTGGCAAGCGCTACCTCTCGCTGCCGGGCATCAACCCTTCGGTGAAGCTGCTGGCCCGGGTGGAGGCCTCGGTGTTCCTGGATGCGGTGGTGGACTTCGGCTGGCGGCTGGCGCGACGGCTGGGACTCCAGGGCGTGTGGGTGCCCACCTCGCCAGCCATCCACTCGAACCGGCGGGCCATCCATGAGGAGCTCGCGCGCCGCGACTGGACGTTCCGGGGCGGGCAGCTGCACGAGTTCAGCACGGAGCCCTACCGCTACTCCTTCGATCAGGTGCTGGAGGTCCCGGAGAGCTACCTCCCGATGAGTTCTTCCAGCGCGGGGATGTCCAGCCCCGGCAACTCGCGGATAGAGTGACGGGCTCCATGCCAGAGACCGCCATCGAGCCCTCCACGTTGCCGCTGCAGAGTGCCGCTCCCGACGCCAGCGTCCGGCGCTTCACAGAGACCATCGCCACGACGCTGGCTCCCGAGGTCGTCTGGGCGGAGTTCACGCGCGCGCTGACAAACTCGCAGGAGGCCGTGCTCTGGCCCAACGAGGTGTCCACCGTGCGCGCGCTCCAGCCTCCGCTCGCCACGGGGGCGGTGCTGGCCGAACGGATCCAGTACAACGGTGCGGTGGTGCACTACCGCCTGTTGCGCTTCGAGCCCTCGCGCCTGCTGGTGGAGTACGGCTCCCTGCAGGGGCACCCCCTCTCGGGCGGCGCCGTCGTGTCCGTCGAGGGCTCCGAAGGGGCCGCCACCCTGCGGTGGCAGGGCGAGTACCGCGGCTCGGAGGCGCAGCTCGGTCTGCTGGATCGCTTCCGCGCCGCCTTCTTCGGGAAGCTCGCGCTCCAGTTCAAGCAGCTGGAGTCCGCTCAGCGGCGCTGAGCGCCCTTCACGTAGCGCTGGCCTCGGGGCATGCTGTACGGGGTGAGCGGCAGGAGCGCCTGGGGGTTGATGTGCGGCGGATAGGCCGTCGCCTCCGGGTAGGCCCTGCCGTACAGCGGAACCGAGTCCAGCCCCGCCCTGGGCGTCACGACCAGGCCGCGGCTGCGCCGGGTGTTGGCGCCGCGCGGGTTGTGGAACCAGGCCTTCTGTCCGCTGAAGTAGATGGCGGTCCAGTCGCGCTGGCGATCGGCCAGGTAGAACTGCTGGCCCGTGGCGGCCTTGTCCGCCCAGTTGTTCGCGCGCGTGGGGTTGTCGTTGATGAAGGGGTTGGAGATGAGCGGCGCGCTGAAGCTGGGAGCCGTGTACAGGTACACGAAGCTGGAGCCCTGGAGCGGCACGTCCCGGCAGTCCGTGGCGGTGTAGCAGTACGTCATCGGCGGCTGGTTCCTCCGGAAGTTCGGAGAAATCGTCACGACGTTCCGGTTCGCGGTTGCCAGGCTCCTTCGGGATGGCACGCGACGCAGGGTCGCGGCGCTTGGATTTCCGGTTATTCGTCAAATCAAGAATATGCGGAAATCAAGACAGGGCGGCCTGGGGTGAGGCCTTGCTCAGGAGCGTTGCTCGATGAGCTCCACCCGGTAGCCATCCGGGTCCTCGACGAAGGCGATGACCGTGGTGCCGTGCTTCATGGGCCCCGGCTCGCGGACGATCTTCCCGCCGGCCTGGCGGATGGAGTCGCAGGTGGCGCGGATGTCCTGCACGCCCAGGGCGATGTGGCCGTAGGCGTTGCCGAGCTCGTACTTGGAGGTGTCCCAGTTGTGGGTGAGCTCGATGGCGGGGTGGGTGTCCTCGGGGCCGTAGCCCACGAAGGCCAGGGTGAACTTCCCGTCGGGGTAGTCCTTGCGCCGCAGCAGCTTCATTCCGAGCACGCGGGTGTAGAAGTCCAGGGAGCGCTCGAGGTCTCCCACTCGCAGCATGGTGTGCAGGATTCTCATGCCCACGCCTCATAGCCCGGCTGGTGGGCGAGGGGCTGTTGATTCAGCGGGGGAGGGGGGCTCGGCCCGGCCGCTTCGCTAGACAGTCATCTCGTGGCTTGATGAGGTGTCGGGCACCCATCATGTCCTGTCGCTCTCGCTCGCTCGTGCTCCTCTCGCTGGGCGCCCTCCTGGGTGCGCTCCTGGGCTCGGGTCCGGCGTGGGGGCAGGCGGATGCAGGCACGGTCGCTCCGGAGGAGCCGGCCCCGGATGCGGGCACCGGGCGCCAGGAGACGCTCATCACCGACACCACGCGCCACACCGAGGCGCCGCTGGGGCGTGCGTCGAGCACGGTGGATCGCGCGGACCTCGAGCGCCGCCTGCCGCGCTCCGCCCCCGACGCGCTCCGCTGGGAGCCGGGCGTCTTCGTGCAGCAGACGGCTCACGCCCAGGGCTCGGCCTACGTGCGCGGCCTCACGGGGCAGCAGACCCTGGCCCTCTTCGATGGGGTACGGCTCAACACCAGCACCTGGCGCCAGGGGCCCAACCAGTACTTCTTCACCCTCGACTCGCGCTCCCTGGACTCGGTGGAGGTGCTGCGCGGTGGAGCCTCCACGCCCTATGGCTCGGACGCGCTGGGTGGCGTGCTGCTCGCCCATCCCATCGAGCCTCCCACCACGCGCACGCCCTTGCGGCCCACGCTGCAGCTGCGCGGCGCCACCGCGGATCAGGAGCGCGGCGGACGGCTCCAGGTGCAGGGGGCCACCGAGCGGCTCGGCTTCATCGGCGGCGTCGGCGGACGGCGCGTGGGCCTGCTCGAGAGCGGCGGCCTCGTGCTCAACCCCAGCGACGGCAAGCTCCCCGAGGTTCCTCGCTTCGCGCCGGATGAGCGCACCCAGCTGGGCACCGGCTTCGATGAGCTCACCGCCGATGGCCGCCTCGTGTGGCGCTTCTCGGAGCAGGACACGCTCACGGCCGCCGCCTACCTCTATCGCCAGTACGACGCGCCCCGCACGGACCAGTGCGCTCCGCCCTTCTCGCGCTTCGACGAGTGCATGCGGTACGACGAGCAGTTCCGCACGCTCGCGTACGTGGCCTGGGAGCGCACCGGGCCCGAGGGCGTGTCCTCCCGAGCCACCCTCTCGTGGCAGCGCCAGCACGAGCAGCGCATCTTCGACCGGCCTGCCTTCGCGGTGATCGATCGAGGCACGGACGACGTGGACACCTTCGGCACCACCGTGCGCATCACGCCTGCCATCCGCACGCTGGCCGGGCGCCGGCTGCTCCTCACCTTCGGCGGCGACGGCGCGCTGGACCTGGTGAGCTCCTCCGCGCTCACCCGCTTCCTCTCGCTGGGGGCCGAGCTTCAGCGCAGCCGGGGCCAGTACCTGGACGGCTCGCGCTACTTCACCGGCGGCGCCTTCGTGGATGGGGCCTGGCAGGTACACCCCCGCCTCACCGTACGAGCCGGTACGCGGCTGGGCCTGGCGCTGGCCCGTGCCTCCGCGGATCCCGAGTCCGGAACGCAGGCCGTGAACGGCCTGTGGGTGCCCTGGGTGGGCCATGCGGGCGCGGAGTGGCGGGTGACACCTGCACTCACGTTGCTGGCGCACCTGGATCACTCGTTCCGCGCGCCCAACCTGGATGATCTCACCTCGCGGCAGCAGACCGGCCCCGGCTTCCAGTTCGAGAACGCGGAGCTGGGCCCCGAGCGCGCCACCACCCTGGACCTGGGCGCCCGCATGCGCTCCGGGCCGCTGTCCCTGGAGGGCTGGGGCTTCGCCACCCGCATTCACGGCGCCATCATCCGTCGCCCTCGCGACGTGGGGGACTGTCCCCCCTCCACACCCCAGTGCGGCTCGTCGTGGTCGCGCTTCCAGCTCGTCAACGCCGCCTCCGACAGCGTCCTCTACGGGCTGGAGGGCAGCGCGCGCTTGAGGCTCCCGGCCTCGCTCGCGCTCCAGACGGGCGTGGCCTGGGCCTGGGGAGAGAGCCCCAACCCCGCGGAGCCTCCCAGCAATCCGGCCATCCCGTATGCATCGCGCGTCCCCCTGTCCCGCGTGCCGCCGCTCAATGGCACGGCGGAGCTGCTCTGGTCCCACCCGTGGGGCTTCTCCGCGAGCGCGGGCCTGCGCTGGGCGCTCATGCAGGAGCGGCTCGCGGTGGCTGATCGCTCCGATGCGCGCATCCCCATTGGGGGAACCCCTGGGTACGCGGTGGTGGATCTGCGTGCCTCCTGGCGCCTGGGGACTCGGCTGGTGCTGGCGGCCGTCCTGGAAAATGTCACCGACGCGGCGTACCGCTCGCATGGCTCGAGTGTGAATGGACCTGGGCGCGGAGTGATTGTATCCCTGGAGACCACCCCTTTCTGAGCGGGTGGTCCGGCCTCCCTTGGCCCGGACGCTTCCACACAGGAGAAACTCCCCATGAAGCGCATCTTGTGGATGGCTGCGGCGGCCTTGCTCGTCTCCGCGTGCGACGATGATCCGAAGCCCGACGAGACCCCGGATGAAGAAGTTCCCTTCGAGTGCACGCCGGCTCCCGTGCAGACGGAGAACCTGGGCAGCTGCCAGCCCGCGGCCACGGACTACCGGCCGCGCGAGCCGCAGGTGAACAACTCCGCCTCGGATGCGTGGGCCGCGTGCATCTCGGATGACAACGTGTACCACCCCGTCAACCCGAACATCTCCACGGTGGCCCGCGTGGCGGCATTCGAGGACATCGCCCGGCTGCTGTGGCGGGACTGCGAGGCTCCCACGGCGGAGGACTTCGTCACCGCGTATGACAAGTTCACCCAGCCCGAGGGCCTGGGCTCCCGCGTGCAGCGGCGCGAGGACTACCACTACCCGCCGGCTCCCGGGGGCAAGCGCTGCCGGGACGAGGGCGTGCCCGAGACGGCGCCGGATCGCTGCGTGGGCCCGTCCAAGCTGCTGCCCATCATCACCGACGCCTTCACCCGGGGAGGGCAGGGTGAGGCTCCGCGCGTGCAGGCCGCGCGCATCGAGGCGGCGCTGCTGTGGTTCCTCTACATCTCGCCCATCTCCGAGGTGAACACCTGCACCACCACGCCGAACGACTGTGACAGCTCGTGGGCCTACTACACGGGCGGCACCGAGCGCGGGGCGCCGGTGGGGCTGGCCTCGTACGTGCGCAACGTGGGGCCGCAGACGCATGACCGGGCCTATGACGCCGCGCTGGCGGTGCGGTGCTGGCGCAACCTGGACAACGAGACGGGCGCCGCGACGAACACCGCGCTGCGCGACCGGGCGCTCGCCCAGTATGACAAGGCCCTGCTGCGCGGCGTGGCGCTCATCCTGCGCCAGCGCCTCACCCAGCTCCCGCAGGGCTCCGAGGAGGACCAGCGGGTGCGGCTGACCTTCATCAACACCCTGGGGCCCTTCCTGGACCGGGAGGCCCGCACCCGCAACCCGGCGCTGGCCGACACCCTGAAGGCCGAGGTGTCCAAGACGAGCGCCGCGGACGTGGATGTCGACGCCGCCACCGCCGCGCTCGACTCCCTGTTCTCCTGCCCGTAGTCGCGGCTTCCGGAGGGGCCGGGCGTTGGCCTGGGCCCTCCGGCGTGCGAGCAAGTTGATCTCGGGCCAAAGTCGGGGTGAGGTGGAGGGGAATGAGCCCCTCCCCTCGACAGACCGTGCTGTGTCTTGCCAGCTTCTTCAAGGGCAACCGCTTCTTCCAGCGGCTCCATGAAGAGGGCTGCTACGTCATCCTCATCACCTCGGACCGCTTCAAGGACGAGGACTGGGCCCGGCAGTACATCCACGAGTTCCACTCCGTGGCCTCGTTCGAGGACCGCACCGCGCTCCTGAACGGTGTGGCCTGGCTGTTCCGCAACCGGCGCATCGACCGCATCGTGGCCCTGGACGACTTCGACGTGGAGGTCGCCGCCGCCCTGCGCGAGCACTTCCGGATGCCCGGCATGGGAGACTCGGCCTCGCGCTTCTTCCGCGACAAGCTGGCCATGCGCGTGAAGGCGAAGGAGCTGGGCATCAACGTCCCGCGCTTCACGCCCGTGTTCCATCACCCGGACGTGGCCAGGTTCCTGGAGGAGGTGCCGGCTCCCTGGCTCATCAAGCCGCGCTCCGAGGCCTCCGCCGTGGGCATCAAGAAGCTGAAGAACGCGGACGAGGCGTGGGCCACCATCCACGAGCTCGGCGACCGCCAGTCGTTCCACGTCCTGGAGCAGATGATCCCCGGAGACCTGTACCACGTGGACTCGCTCATGCAGGACGGCAAGATCGCGTTCGTCGAGGTGGGGCGCTACGGCCGCCCGCTGCTGGAGGTCGCCCACGAGGGCGGCATCTACGTCACGCGCACCCAGCCGCGGGACTCGAAGGAGGCCAAGGAGCTCATCAAGAGCAACGCCGCGGTGCTCGAGGGCTTCGGGCTGCGGCGGGGCGCCTCGCACACCGAGTTCATCATCGGCCGCGATGACGGCAAGCCCTACTTCATCGAGACCTCCGCTCGCGTGGGCGGGGCGAACATCTCGGAGATGGTGGAGGCCGCGACCGGGGTGAACCTCTGGAGCGAGTGGGCCAGGCTCGAGCTGGAGGGCGAGGGCTTCGCCTACAAGGCCCCGAGGACGCGCGAGGAGTTCGGCGGCGTCATCATCTCGCTGGCGAGGGACGAGTACCCGGACACCTCGTCGTTCAACGATCCGGAGATCGTCGACCGGCTGAAGAAGAAGAACCACATCGGGTTCGTCGTGCGCTCCCCGAAGCAGGAGCGCGTCGAGGAGCTGCTCAAGAAGTACCTGGAGCGCATCTCGCGGGAGTTCCACGCCTCGCTCCCCGCGCCTCCGAAGTCGACCTCCTGAGTCGAGGGGCCCGTGCCGGACCAGAGCGCCGCCAACTGGTATGCTTGTCATACCAGTTCGCAGCAAGTCCGGCCGACAGGCAGGGGCCCGGACCACGGGCAGGGGAGACTGTCCCTGCCGAGAGCCAGGCCGCTCAGCCGCGCTGCCGGAGCTCGAGCGCCTCAGCCAGCGCCGCGATGGGCGAGGCGGTGGGTCTGCCGGCCTGCCAGTCCGGGGGCGTCACCACCACGCCCGAGATGTCCAGGTGCACGAACGGCAGCTTCGTGCCGCGCAGCCCCGACGCCACGTCCAGGAAGGCGAAGGGCCCCTGGTGGCCGCGCGGCGTGTCCACGCTGGCGAGCCGGTTGCTCGACAGCACGTCCTCCGTCGGCGCCTTGGGCGCGACGAACAGGTAGTCCTCGCGCCGCGGCACCGTGGACTCGAGCGGCTCGCCCAGCAGCTCGCCGACCTCGCTCAGCGTCCGGATGAAGCCCTGCGCCCGCGCCGCCCCGTTCTCGATGGCTCCCACGTACGGCCCGAAGGCCCGGTAGACGTGGCCCGTCAGCGTCGCCACCGACACGAGCACGGAGGACGCCGGATCCGCGCCCTCCTTGAGCGCCGCCAGCAGATCCGCCAGCACCAGGCGCCCCTCCGCGTCGGTGTTCCCGATGCGCACGCGCACGCCCGAGCGCGCCGTGATGATCTCGTCGGAGACGAACGACTCCTCGCCGATGCTGTTGCGCACCATGCCCAGCAGCGCCACCACGCGCAGCCCGGGGAGCTTCCGCTCGGCGAGCGTCCGCACCAGCCCCGCCACCGTCGCCGCGCCGCCCTTGTCGCGGGACATGCCCGCCATGCCGCCGCCCGTCTTCACGTCCGCGCCGCCGGTGTCGTACGTGACGCCCTTGCCCGCGAAGAACACGGTGCGCGTGACGGGGCCCTCCGGAACCAGCTCCAGCGAGACCACGCACGGCTTGTGGTGCTCCACCGCCATCGACGCCCGAGCCACCGCCGCGAGCAGCGGATAGCCGGACACATCCCGCTGCACCGACACCTTCACTCCCGTGCCCGCGAACGCCTCCTCGCAGTACGCGGCGAAGCGCAGCGGGGTGAGGCGCTCGGGGCCTCCCGTCACCAGATCCCGGCAGAGCGCCCGGCCCGCCTCCAGCGCGGAGGCCCACGTCGCCGCCTGGCCCGGCAGGTTCAGCACCGAGAGCTTGCGCAGCTGCGTGGGCGGGGCCCGGCGCGCGGGAGACTCCCGCGCCTCCAGCGGCTCCCACGCCGTGGCCGCCGACGCCAGGGTGCAGACCTCCAGGGCGCGAGCGAAGCGCGGCTCCTTCGGCACGGCGACGGCCAGCAGCGGATGCGACGCCCCGGCCTGCACGGCCCGTGAGATGGCCACGGCGCTCGCCTCCGACAGCACGCGGCAGTCATCCGTGTCGTGGACGATGGGCGCCGTCGGCATGACGATGATCCGTCCTCCCGGCGCGGAGGGCACGGCCACGACGGTGGGCCCCGGGCTGCCCTCGGCCAGGGCTCGATCCACGGAGAGTGCGGCCTCCACCGCCCGCTTCCACTCCTGCGGCAGCCCCAGCCCCTCCAGCGCGGCCCTCAGGGGCGCCGGAGCGATCACCACGAGTGCGTCCGTGTCCTTCGCCGCGGAAGAAATCTCCGCGGCACCAGCGATGCTGATTGGCGTGTTCACGGCCGGCACCATCCCACAGGTCCTTTCGGGAAGAGGCCTGGAAAACCACTGGGCAGCACCGGAAGACGACCGGTATCTTGCTCGCCCCCCATGTCCGACACCTCGACCAAGCCCAAACCCGCTGGTGACGTCGTCTACGGCGAGCGTCCGCTCCTCGAGCAGGAACCCCACACCGTCTGGCCGCAGGGTGAGCCCTCGCTGGAGGAGATCCTCCCCATCGCCAGCCGCCTCGCGGTCAACCCGCACTACCAGGGCAGGGGAGTCACCGCCGCGTTCCTCGACTCGGGCTTCTTCGCCCACCCGGACCTGATGGAGCCGCGCTGCCGCATCCGCCGCTACTACGACATCATCAACGACAAGGAGGGCCTGGAGCTCATCCGCAAGCCGGACAACTCCATGTGGCACGGGATGATGACGTCCACCGTGGCCGCCGGAAACGGCTTCCTCTCCGACGGGAAGTACAAGTCCCTGGCGCCGGAGATGGACGTCGTCCTGGTGAAGGTGGGTCACCTGTCGCGCGTGAAACATGACGACATCGCCCGGGGCATCCGCTGGGTCATCGCGCGCAAGGACGAGCTCAACATCCGCGTGCTCAACATCTCGGCCGGCGGCGACTACGAGGCCAGCTACCTGGTGGACCCCATCTGCCAGGCCGCCGAGGACGCCGTCCGCGCCGGCATCACCGTCGTCTGCGCCGTCGGCAACGCCGCCCACGGCAACAACCGCGTCATCTCCCCGGCCAGCACCCCCGCCGTCATCACCGTGGGCGGCCTGGACGACCGCGGCGACCCCCGCCTGGGCCGCATGGGCACCTATTGGTCCTGCTTCGGCCCCACCATCGATGGTCTGCAAAAGCCGGAAGTCATGGCGCCGGCCATCTGGGTCGTCGCCCCCATCCTCCCGGACACCCCCACCGCCCAGGAGGCGGAGCTGCTCACCCTGCTGGACGGCACCCCGGACTCAGAGCTGCTCAAGGTCCTCAACGAGCGCCCCGGCGTCATCCGCGAGCTGGACTCGGTGAAGAACGATGCGCCCTACCTCATCCGACAGCTGATTGGCTCCAAGCTGAGAGACCAGAAAGTCGTTTCAGGGGCCTACAAGCACGTGGATGGCACCTCGTTCGCCGCCCCCATCGTCACCAGCATCGTCGGGCAGATGCTCGAGGCCAATCCCAGGCTGGCACCGTGGGAGGTCAAACGAATTCTCATCGCTACGGCGCGGCGGCTCCCGAGCGTCGCCGTGGAGCGCCAGGGGTGGGGCGTCGTCCAGCCGGCGGCGGCCATCACCGAGGCGGAGCGGCGCCGCTAGCAGGTTTGGGGCCACCCCCCCTTTTCAGCGCGGAGAGAAACCGGGTAGACGGGGGAGCACATGACTCCCGCTGGCCGTTCCCGGAACCTCCGCATTGGCCTGATCGACATGAACAACGGTGTGCCCAACCAGGCCATCCGTTCGTTCAAGTTCATCATCGCCACGTTCGCCGAGCGCGTACGTGCCCGTAACCCAGGGCTCACCGTCACCACCACGCACGTGCAGCCGCGCAACCTCGGCGAGGCTCCGCCCGCCGACTGCGATCTCTACCTGAGCTCCGGCGGCCCCGACGCCCCCGTGGACGGCTTCAAGGAGAGCTGGGCCACCGGCTTCCGCTCCTTCATCGACCGCATTGTCGACGGGCAGCTCCAGCACGGCAGCTCCGCGGCGTCCCTCTTCGCCGTCTGCTACTCGTTCGAGATCGCCGTGATGCACTTCGGCATCGCCGGGATGATCCCCCGCGAGCGCAAGTTCGGCATCATGCCCGTCTACCCGACGGACGAGGGCCTGGCCTCGCCCATGTTCGCGCCCTTCGGGGACCGGCTCTTCGTCTGGGAGCACCGCAGCTGGCAGGCGGTGGACCTGGACGAGAAGAAGCTGCGCGAGCTGGGCGGCACGCTCCTGGCCCGCGAGAGCCGCGACGGCCACAGCAAGGGCCGCGGGCTGATGGCCTTCCGCTTCGCCTCCGGCGTCGAGGGCACCATCTTCCACCCCGAGGCCGACCGCCCCGGCGTGCTCAACTGGCTCGAGCGCCCCGAGCAGGCCAAGGCCGTCATCGAGACGTACGGCGAGCTCATCTACCGCCGCATGTGCAAGACCATTGATGACCCCACCCGCCTGGCGCGCACCTACGCGCTGCTGCTGCCCGGCTGGATGGCGCGCTCGTTCAACGCGCTGGCGCTGGATCGTGACTGGGCGCCGGTGGACATGCCGACCTATGACGCGGCCGTGGGCCTGGATGCCTTCGGCCGTCCTTCAGCGGCCGCGGCCAACGTCGCGGCGGAGACCAACTCGTGAACAAGAAGATTGGCATTCTGGCGGGGATGGAGTGGGACCACTTCCCCATGGCGCTCATCGAGCGCATCAACAAGGTTCCGGGCTTCGAGGCGGAGCTGGCGAAGATCGACGCGACGCCGGAGAACTTCACCGCGAAGTACGACGTGCTCGTCGACCGCATCAGCCACGAGGTGCCGTTCTACCGCTTCCACCTCAAGGCGGCGATGCTGGCCGGCACCTACGTCATCAATGATCCGTTCTGGTTCTCGGCGGACGACAAGTTCTTCGGCTTCTCGCTGGCCACCCGCATTGGCGTCACCGTCCCCCGGACGATGATGCTGCCGCAGCGCGAGTACATCCCCGCCATCGATCCGCGCCGCTCGCTCAACAACCTCGTCTACCCGCTGGACTGGGAGGGCATCGCCCGGTACGTGGGCTTCCCGGCCATCTGCAAGCCGGCGGATGGCGGCGGCTGGCGCAACGTCAACCGCGTCAACGACATGGACGAGCTGATGCGCGTCTACAACGAGTCCGGCCAGCTCGTGCTGACGATGCAGCAGTTCATCGAGTTCGATGACTACGTGCGCTGCCTCGTCATCGGCCGCGAGCACGTGCGGATGATCCGCTACGACGTGAAGGCGCGCGGCTACCTGCCGGACAAGAACTTCCTGCCCGCGTCGCTGGAGGCCCGCATCATCGACAGCGCGCGCGAGCTCAACCGGGCGCTCGGCTACGACATGAACTCGGTGGAGTTCGCCATCAAGGATGGCGTCCCCTATGCCATCGACTTCACCAACCCGGCCCCGGACATGTATCCGCACCACATCCTCCCGGACAACTACGAGTGGTGCCTGGAGAAGATGTCGGAGCTGTGTATCAGCGCCGCGCGCGAGGGCCGCAAGAACGACATGAACCACGCGTGGCAGCGCTACCTGGAGAAGAAGACGGCTCGGCCGGCGGCCTCCACCGCCGCTCCCCGCGCCGCCGCTGCTGTGTCCGCCGTCGCGAAGGCGAGGTAATGCACATGGGAGCATCGTCTCTGCTGGATGGGCAGTTCACGCTGGGTGTCGAGGAAGAGTTCCAGATCGTCGACGGGCAGTCGCACGAGCTGCGCTCGTACATCTCCAAGATGATGGACGACGGCAAGACGGTGCTCCGCGAGCGCGTCCGCGCGGAGATGCACCAGTCCGTCGTCGAGGTCGGCACCGGCATCTGCAAGAACATCAGTGAGGTCCGCTCGGAGCTGACCGAGATGCGGCTCGAGCTGGACCGGCTGGCGCGCAAGGGCGGGATGAACATCGTCGCCGCGGGCACCCACCCGTTCAGCGACTGGAAGAACCAGGAGATCACCCCCAACCCGCGCTACCACCTCATCGTGGAGGACCTGCAGGACATCGCCCGAGGCAACCTCATCTTCGGGCTCCACGTCCACGTGGGCATCAAGGACCGCGAGACGGCCATCGCGCTGGCCAACCAGATCCGCTACTTCCTGCCGCACCTGCTGGCGCTCTCCACGTCCTCGCCGTTCTGGCTGGGCCGCGCGACGGGCCAGCAGTCCCAGCGCACGCTCATCTTCAAGCGCTTCCCGCGCACCGGCATTCCTCCCACGTTCGAGAGCTACTCCCAGTTCATGGAGTACGTGGACCTGCTCATCCGGACCAACTGCATCGACAACGGGAAGAAGATCTGGTGGGACGTGCGCGTCCACCACGTCTTCGACACGGTGGAGGTCCGCATCTGCGACATGCCCACCAACCTGCACCAGGAGATCGCCATCGTCTCGCTGATCCAGGCGCTGGTGGCCAAGCTCTACCTGCTGCAGCGCCGCAACATGTCCTGGCGCCACTACATGTCCCCGCTCGTCGAGGAGAACAAGTGGCGGGCCAGCCGCTACGGCATCCGCGGCAAGCTCATCGACTTCGGCCAGCAGAAGGAGCGCCCGTACGCGGAGCTGCTCGAGGAGATGATCGAGTTCGTCTCCGAGGCCTCGGACTTGCTGGGCACCTCGCATGAGGTCGCCAACGTGCGCAACATCCTCAAGGAGGGCACGTCCGCGGAGCGGCAGCTCGAGGTGTACAAGAACAGCAACAACGACACCCGCGCGGTGGCGCGCTGGCTGGTGGAGGAGACGATGCGAGGGGTGAGCTCGTCGCCCGCGTCCGCCAGCCAGACCGGGTAGGCCTGGCGGCTTTCCAGGGCCGAGGGCGGGGCTACTCCGCCTTCGGCCAGAGCGCCACGGAGGAGCCGACCCAGTCCAGCCCCTTGTTGAAGTCCACCCCGAGCATCTTGCCTCGGGACAGGCGGACGAGGTTCAGCAGGGGCTGGGGCAGCGCCTGGCCCTGGTCCTTCAGGCACAGCACGCGAATCTCCGCGGCCACGCCCGCGCCGTCCGGCGTCCACATCTCGCGCGCGTAGGTGATCTTCCGCTGGAGGATCCACCCGTCGCGCTGCTCCGCCGGCACGCCGGCCACGTCCTCGGGCGTCGGGTCCACCTTCACGCCCGCGCCCGCGTAGGAGAACAGCGGCTTGAGCACGTAGTTCTCGAGGTCCGCCGGCACCTGCTTGAGCTGCGACAGGGGCGTGGCCCTGGGCACGGCCGGGTGGTCCAGCAGGGGCAGCGAGAACTTGGACCACATCCAGTACCAGTTGGGATGCGGGAACCAGCTCACGTCCAGCTCGTCCGTGAACTTGAATGCCATGGGCGGCTTCTTCTGCTGGAGCTCGTCGAAGACCACCCGGTTGTAGATGCGCCGGATGGGCAGGCGCCGGCCGTCCTTCATGCGGAAGAGCTGACGGCCCTCGCGGATGACCTCCGTCACGCAGACCGGATCAATGCCCGTGAGCAGCTGCGTGGCCACGAAGTCCGGGAGCGTCTTCTGCCGGTGCGGCTCGATCTCCAGCAGGATGACCTCTTCCGTCGGGTGGCCGGCCAGCAGCGCGCGGCGGAAGAAGGCCAGCGCGCTGTCGAAGTCGTAGCCGGGAGCGAAGCAGTGGAAGCCTCCCGAGGAGACGCCCGGGATCTGCTGCTGCAGCAGCTCGTTGAAGATGCGCGCCTGGATCATCGTGAAGGCGAACAGCGAGGGGAACGCCTGGAGCTCCACCACGCGCCCGTCGAGCTCTCCGTCCTCGCCGCGCACCACGGCGAAGTCCACGGTCATGATGTCCGGGGACGCGTCCTGTCCCGGCACGTCGAACTCGGGCGGGACGGCGCGGCGGGCGCGGGCCAGCTTCTCCGGCTCCGCCAGCTGGGCGATGATCTCGCTCGTGTAGCGGAAGATGCGATCGCGCGTGGCCGGCGGGATGAAGAGCGGCGACTCCGCGAGGCGGTACGGCACCGGGCCAACCTCGGACTGCAGCCGGTTGAGGTACCGCTCGTAGAACTCGGGGGAGAAGCGCTGGTTGTAGACGCGACGGAGGTCGGGGTGCATGGGCGGCGGGGAAATTACCACGCACGCCAGGGCGCACGCGCAGGCCCCGGGCTCCTCGGCCGCCCCCCTGCCGGCCGCTCCAGGGGAGCGCGCGTCGGCAGGGGGTAAGATGCTGATTCTATTGAGGAAATGAGGCTCGGGCCGAGCGAATACGGGCCGTCACTCGTGGGACAGGTAGCGCACCACGCTGGAGCCGAAGAGCTGCTCCGCCGTCTGCCGCGGGCCTCGCGGCTCGTGCGCGCTGGCCAGGCGCGGCCTGCCATCCGGCCCCGGAGGGCCTGGCTCCACCACGGCGAGCCGGGGACCCAAGGGGGTGTCGGCCATGGCGATGATGGGCAGTCCTCTCGCCGCCGCCTCCAGCAGGGCGGCCTTGCCTTCCACCAGGCGCCAGCCTCGCGAGAGCGCGTCCTCGCTCAGCCACTTCCAGAGCTCCCCGAGGGTCCCTGGCCGGAAGGTGACGGGGTAGCCCGTGGCGAACGCGCGCCCCAGCGTGGTGTGCAGGGAGTTCATCACGTCGAAGACGAAGAGGTGCCCCGCCTCGAGCGGCTCCTTGGGGGTCGGCTTGTAGCGAGGGTTGGTCGCCACGGCGTACTGGTCGATGACGGCCTGGGTGAGCGCCACCGTGCGCTTGCCGGGGAGGCTCTCCACGGGGGCCTGGACGGACTGCGTGCGCGGCGTGGAGGCACCCGCCGCGGGGGCATCGGGCCGAACCGAGGGGAAGGGGGCACGGCTGGAGCGCGACGAGCCCTTGCGCAGGGACACGCTCTTCTTGTCTCGCTGGGCCTGCTCGAGCAGCTGGTGGAGCTTGTTGGCCTTGACCGCCACCGACGTGGAGAGCCCCACCTTGCGAGGTGCCTCGAGGTCCGGTGGCTTCGCCTGGCGAGGGGTGGGCTCCTCCACGCGGAGGGTGAGCTGGCGCGGAGCCTCCGCGGGACGCTGGGCCGGTCCCGGCCGTGGCGCCGGAGAGAGGGGCCCGGTCCCGACGGCGCTGCGCTCTCCCGTTCGCACCGCTGCGCGCTCGCCCGTCTTCACCGCGCCTGGCGAGGTGCGAGAGGGCTCGCTCGAGGGGGCCACCACCACCACGGGGGCGGCGGGTGGCGCGGCTGCCGGTGCGGCGGGGGCGGGTGGCTGCCGGGAGGGGCTCGGCGGTGGTGCCATGGGGCGCGGAGCCGGTGGCGGCTGGACGCGTGGCGCCTGCACAGGGGCTCTGACTGGCGTGGGCGCCGCACCCTTTTTTTCGGAGTCGGGTGTGAGCGGGGCGTGGATGGGCACGGCCGGGGAGGGGATGGGCACGGCCTTCATCGGCACCGTCGGAGCGCTCGAGGCATCTCGCTCCTTCGGCACGGCGATGGGGCGCATGGGCACCGTGGGCGCGCTGGAGGAGCGATCCGAGCCCGGCACCGGAATCGGCCGCATGGGCACGGTGGGCGCGCTGGAGGAGCGGTCCGCCTCCGGCACGGGAATGGCCTTCATGGGAACCGTCGGAGCCGTGGAGCCTCGATCCTCCGCTGCATCCTTGGGGGATGGGCGGGAGCGGGGCGGTCCCCCACCGGGAGTCGAGTTGTCCTTTCCCATGGAGCGTCTACCTCGGAGGCCACGGTGGGGTGCGACGTCGGCCATCGTAGCGCGCCGGCTGCTCCAGGTCAGGAGCCAGGCTGCCGGCCTCGTTCATGGCTCGGCTACCGCAGCAGGCAAGGCCCGCGAGCCGTCAGCGCTGCTTGTTCTTCTCGTCCCACGCCATCGGCTGCCACAGCTCGACCTTGTTGCCGTCGAGATCGAGGATCCAGGCAAAGCGGCCGTTCTCGTGGGACTCCGGTCCCTTGACGATCTGCACGCCGTCGCGGCGCAGCTGCGTCAGGAGCTCGTCGAGGTCATCCACGCGATAGTTGATCATGAAGCTGGAGTCGCTGGGGCTGAACCACTGGCTGTTCTTCTCCGCGACGTGCCAGACGGTGAGGCCGCGGTCATCGGCCTTGTCCTCTGGCCACTTCAAGATCGCGCCGCCCCACTCCTCGAGCCGCAAGCCCAGGTGCCGCTCGTACCAGGCCGCGAGCTGCTTGTGATCTGACTTCGACTTGAAGAAGACGCCCCCGATTCCGGTAACTCTCGCCATGGGCGGCACCATGCCAGAAGCTGGAGGAGCCGAGAAGGGAAGGACACCCGCGTCGAGCGGGCCTCGACGGAGCAGCGTGCCATGTCGACTCCAGGAGCGATCGCTGTGTACACCTCGGGCTCGGGTGTCCCCGAGCAAGTGTCCGAGCGACCCTGGCGGGGTGTCTACCATCACTGGGATGGGAACCCCGAGGGCCTCGGGCAGCACCTCATCCAGCGCGTGCAGTCCATGGAGGGCGACATGAGGGCCGTCGTGCGGCAGCTCATCGATGAAGCCCCCTGGGGCTGGTCCAACTGCATCAATGTCCCGATGCAGGGCGCGACCGAACGCGGGCTCCTGAAGAGTCTCCAGTCGGTGTTCGGCGCCACACCCCGGGAGGAGACATCGACCGAGCGCTTCACGCAGGAGGAGCCAGGCCCAGCGGTGTCTTCGCAGGATCCGAATGCCGTGGCCTACGTCTATGTCTTCGATCTGGAGGCGCGACGGCTCGATGCCTTCGCGACGTACTTCGAAAGTGGGGGAAAGCGGATCGGCTCGATTGCGTTCTCTCCCACGGGTGCTCCCGACAAGCCGGCGCTCGACCTCCTGGCCGAAGAGACCGTCGAAGAGGCTCCTCTGCTCGGGAAGGAGCTCTCGCCCGAGGCGCTGAAGGACTGGCTCGACGGCCTGCCAGGGATCGAGGGGGACTCCACCACCCTCCACTGGGTGACGACGGAGCAGCAGCCGGACGGTTCCCTCACGATCGTCTTTCGGGTGGTCACCTGGGAGGAGGAAATCCTCACCGCAGTGGTGGAGCGCGAGTGGAACGTGGTGCCCGCCACGGCGAGGCGCGAGCCGGATCGTGTCCGGCACCTCCTGGAGGCGCTCGTCGAGGTGGTGGGCGAGGATCCGAGGCGGGTCAATGCGTTCTGGATTGCCGGGATGGATCCACTCCGCCGCTCCGGGGCACGACAGCGCGCGAGCTTCGCGAACATCCTGAGGGCGCATGCGGCCCGGGACTTCGGCGCTGCTGGGCAATCGTAGACAACAGCGTAGACAACGAGGAGCAGGGTGATGAGAGAGAAGGGTCTGCCGTACGTTCTGGACTGGATTTCCCTTCAGGAGCTGGCGGTGGAGTACGGCCAGGCCATCGATTACGGCCAGGACACGGGAGACTGGAGCCGCTGGGCGAACGTCTTCACCCCCGAAGTCACGGCGGATTACTCGCGGTTCATGGGCTCAGGCATCGTGACGCTCAAGCGGGAGGAGATGCCTGAGATCGCCAGGAAGGGCTTGAGGTCGTTCAAGCGGGTGCAGCACGCCACGGCCACGAGCGTGAGCATCCAGTTCAAGAGCGACACCCAGGCGGAGGTGATGGCCTACGCGGAGGTGGCCCACTACTTCCTGCTGGGGGGCGTGCCCCAGGAGTGGACCATCATCGCCCGCTACACGTTCTCCACCGAGAAGACGCCCGAGGGGTGGAAGATCCGGAAGGTGCTGCTGGACCCCGTCCACTACCGTGGAAACCTGCTAGGCCTGGAGTTCGTGCAGGGCAAGCAGGTCGTCTGAAGCACGCGACGAGGAGCCCACCATGGAGCGCCCACCTGACTTCGAGCTGCACCCAGCCCTGCTGCCAGCGGGCACGGTGGTGGGGCGCTGGCGCGTGGTGGCCTGGGCGGGCCGGGGCGTGCACGGCGCCGTCTATCGCGCGGTCCAGGTGGGGCAGGAGCAGGCGCCTGCCGTGGCGCTCAAGCTGGCCCTGTTCCCGGAGGATCCCCGCTTCGAGCGCGAGGGCGAGCTGCTGTCGCGCATGCGCCACCCCAGCATTCCGCGGCTGTGGGGCTCCGGGGAGTGGCAGGCGCCGGGCGGCACGCTGCATCCGTTCGTGGCGATGGATTGGGTGGATGGAGCGCCGCTCTATGAGCAGGCCTTGTACCCGCGCGCTTCTCCGCAGGTGCGGCGGATGCTGGCCCAGCTGGCACGCGCGCTCCAGGAGCTCCACGCCCAGGGGGCCGTTCATCGGGACGTAAAGGGCGACAACATCCTGGTGCGCTATGCCGACGGGCGTGCGCTGCTCACGGACTTCGGCACGTGCCACTACCCGGGAGCGGCCACCCTCACGCCGCTCACCGTGCACCCAGGCACGCCCGCCTACCGCTCTCCGGAGGCCTGGTGCGTGGAGTTCAACCGCCACCGCTCGGTGCAGTACCGCGCGCGAGCGAGCGATGACCTCTTCGCGCTGGGAGTGACGGCGTGCCGGCTGGTGACTGGTGAGTATCCGGAGCTGAGTGCGCCGTGGAGGGATGAGAGCGGGCAGTGGCACGTGGACTGCGTGAGGCTTCCCGCCGCGCTGCGGAGGAAGGGGCACATCGAGCCAGTGCTGCGCACGTGGATCCGTCGTCTGCTCTCGGTGCGTCCGGAGGAGCGAGGAACGGCGGAGCAGCTGGCCGAGGCCCTGGAGCAGGACGCGCTGCCTGCTCTCGCGGACGCGCCTGCGCCGCGTCTCAGTCAGCCTCGCCCCGCGGCCCCCGCTCCTGAGGGGCCGGCGGATGCCGTGCCCGTGCCTGTGGTGAGCACACGCGGCGGGTGGGCCTGGCTCGCCCTGGCGGCGGTGCTGGCGGTGGCCATGTGCGCATGGGCAGTGGGGGCGTTGCGGACCGAGGACTCGGCCTCCCTGGCACTCGCTGGGGATGAGGCCGCTGGCCGCTCGGACGCGGGGACGGTGGGGCTCGGCGAGGCTGCTGCGTCCACGTCCATGAGCACCGCTGCTGAATTTCCAGAGCCGAAGGGGATAGCGGAGGACACGCTGCCCGCGCCGCTGCCGGAGCAACTCCGGCCCGATTCCAAGGGGCGCTGCCCGCAGAAGAAGCAGGTGGCCTTCAACGGAGGCTGCTGGTGGGAGACGCCACTGGACCGAGAGGCCTGTGAGGAGGCGGCCCTCAACATCCACATGGGCAGCATGTTCAAGAACAAGTGCTACATGCCAGTGCTGAGGCACGGCCGACAACCCAACTCCAGCCCCATGGGCACTCCCTGAGGTACTCCGTGGACAACGGAAATGGCGGCACCGCGCCCCTGAGATTCAGGAGCGCGGCGCCGCCGTGACGAGGGCTGTCCTCTTGCGGAGCGCACGTTGGGAAGCGCTGCGGACAGCGCCCGCTCGGGGCCGGTGGCGCATAACGACCTGAGCGCGCGGCGCGCGACCCAGCAGGCAGGACCGTTGCAGCGGCGCGGCGCTACGTGGGAGACAGCGGGGAGGCGGCGAGCGTCCAGTCGTCAGCGCCGGGCGGGAGGTTGTCCCCGCAGGGCGTCTGGAGCTGACGCACAGGCGTCACCCGGCGGCTCCTCCTCTTCTCCGTGGCTGCTCTCTACCCTGATCACCTCCTCGCACGAAGGGGTGACACATGCTGCGGTGGCGAGTTCTCTGGAAGGCCGAAGCGCTGTTGCTGGTGTTGGTCCTTGGGTGCACCAGCATCCCGAAGGTTCCCCTCGTGGAGGACACCGGCCAGGGCAGAGCCGTCGTCCACGTTCCCCGCACCGTTGACCTGCAACCGATGGAGCTGGAGGAAGAGGAGTTCCAGCAGGCTGTGAGACGCCTTGCGCGCGAGGTGCGGCTGACAGGCACTCCGCGCCAGACGGCGGAGCAGGCGTTTCAGATGGACCCGCAGAGCGGCGATTACCTCTACCTCCAGCAGGATCAGAAGCTGGTGCCAGCAGGGCCCGGCGCGCCCTGGGACGCCCCGGTGACGAAAGAGGATCTGGCTTTGGCGGAACGCTATCGGCTCTGGTGCCAGAGCGCCTACAACTTCTACGGAGACTGTCTCGGGGGCGCGCTGGTGGGTGGCCGCTACCTGGACATGCAAGGCCGCAACGTCTGGGCTCTGGCCATGAGCAAGAGCCCGGTGCTGGACGAGATGAAGAAGGCGCTTGGAGAGATGGTCGAATTCCGCGCGCTTGTCAGCACGGCCCTGTGGACGTTGGGTTCCATGCTGCTGATCATGCTCCTCAATCCCATGGCTCCGGGGTTGGTGGCGGCGCTGGGCGTCGGGATGCTCCTGTATGTGGGCTATGACACGCTCCGCAACCTCGTGACGGGCTGGAGTGAGTTGACGGAGGCGGCGAAGGTGGCAACCACCTTCGAGCAGCTCCGCGAGGCGGGCGAGAGGTTTGGGAAGATCATCGGGCGAGAGGCCGCGCGCGCGTTCGCCATGCTGCTGGTCGCGGCGATTGGCTCGACGGCGCCACTGTTCGCGGCGAAGGTGCCGACGCTGCCCGGCTCGGCGCAGGTGGCCATACAGGCCGAAGCTCAGGCAGGCATCTCGCTGCCCGCGCTGGGCGCGGTGGAGGAGATCGCGGTCACTGCCGAGGGCGTGAGCATCACGCTGCCCGCGAACGTGGTCGCTATGGCGGCGCGGCCTGGTCGCGGCAAGGGTCCTTGCGTCGACACGCACCACATCGCCACCATCTGCAACGACAAGGACACCAGGCGCGGGGGCCCGTGGACCCCAAGGTTCCGGGAGATCTTCGCCAAGGCGGGAATGTCGATGGAGGACCCGGCGAACAAGATGCCACTGGCGGGGCATTACGGACCACACCCCGAGCGGTATCACCAGATCGTTCTCAGGGAACTGCTCGAAGCAACGGCGACCTGTCGCAGCGTCGTGGAGTGCCGTGCGAGGCTGAAGGAGGCCCTCAAGGAACTGGCGAAGGAAATCGCAACCCCGGGAACACAACTGAACCAACTCGTCACCCGGTAGCAACCGCGCTAAGTGGAGTCCATGTCCAAGCGCTTTTTCGAGCTAGCCGACGACGTGACGTTCCCGAACCGTTGGCACTTGGCGATGCCCCGGAACACCCAGGGCGTCAAAGTGGACGATTACGAGTTCTGGAGAGGAACGCCCGTCCACATCAAGAGCCGCTTGAGAATCCCCATCGAGGTCGAGGGCAAGCCGCTGGACTACTCAGAGGCGGGTCTTAACATCCCGGTGGTCCATGTCCGAGTCGCGTCCATGTTCGCGGAGTTGGCCCCGGACGACGTGCAACTGATCCCCGTGGATGTGGAGGGCCAGCCGGACCAGTACCTCATCCTCGTGGCTACTCGCTTGATCCGCTGTATCGACGAACAGGCGTCCCGGATTCGGCTCTGGACCCATGAGAACGGCATTCCAGAGATGGTCGGTAGATATGCCTCCGTGCGTGACATGCGCATCGACAAGGCCAAGGTGGGAAGCACGAAGGTGTTTCGCTGTGAAGGGTGGAGCAGCCCGCTGATCGTGGCCGAGCAGATCAAGGACGCCTTGGAAGGCATGGGGGCCACAGGGACGCGATTCGAGGACGTCTAGTCAAGCGACACTGACGTGAACCTACTCGTGGAGTAGGCTGCGAGGGGACCTGGGAGCGTCTGGCTCCACTGCACGAGGCCCTCACCATGGAGCGCCCACCTGACTTCGAGCTGCACCCAGCCCTGCTGCCAGCGGGCACGGTGGTGGGGCGCTGGCGCGTGGTGGCCTGGGCGGGCCGGGGCGTGCACGGTGCCGTCTATCGCGCGGTCCAGGTGGGGCAGGAGCAGGCGCCTGCCGTGGCGCTCAAGCTGGCGCTCCTCACGAAGGAGGAGGCGAGCGCTCGGGGTGAGGCATCCGCTCGCAGAGAACACGCTGGTACGGGTCGCTAGGGGCCCGGATCGGTTCGTGCTCAACAACCCGAACCCCTTCATCGTGCCGACGTCGGGCGGCGTCATCGCGCCCACCATGATTCAGACGGGCTAGGGGAACGCCCAGGACAGGCGCCGAGCGTGCTGGATCTGCACCAGCCGCTGGGCACGGTAGTGGCGACGGGGAACAAGCACGCATTGGTGGCGGCCTTCCTGGCAAAGCACTTCGGGGGGGCGGCGTGCCGTTCGACGGCAGGCCTCTGGACACCATCACCGCGAAGGAATACCACGCCCTCGCTGCCGCAACGCTGGTGAAACTGCGCGGCGAGTGCCATGGCGCGGACGTGCGCCAGCCGACGCCGACGCTCACCGCAGGCCGCACCTACGTGACGGAGGTGCGGGCCTTCCTTATGGCCTACTACTCGAACGGCGGAGAGTGGGTGGAGCCGCGCCAGCCGATGCCGTCGATCGTGTCCAAGGACTGCTTTGGCATCGTCACCGTGAACGGGGACGACTACGAGATTGAGGATATTGGAATGAGGATGCTCGGTTCGGACTAGCTGGCGTGAGCACAGTTCGTTCGCTTCGCGGACGAGATTGACCTCAGCGCGGCGACCGCGAAGGCTGACCAGGCCAGCCTCATCGGGAACTCCGTCTGCCCCGAGGTGGCAGAGGCCATCGTCCGAGCGAACCTCAGTGGGTCCGGCGTGCACCGGAGGGCGGCATGACCGCCTCGTGGCCAACCAGGGTTGTTGATCGATTCCTACCGGCGTGCTGAGAAGAGGGAGTATTGGAGCGGTCTAGCTGCTGTGACGTTCTGGGCCCACCTTAAGCCGGGAAGAGACAGGGAGCGATGGAGAAGCGATACCAAGTATTCATCAGTTCGACCTACAACGACCTTCGAGAGGAGCGAACGAAGGTTTTCCAGACCATCATGCAGTTGGATTGCATCCCTGCCGGGATGGAACTGTTTCCGGCAGCCGACGAGGAGCAGTGGAAGTTCATTAAGAGAGTGATCAACGACTGCGACTACTATCTACTCATAATTGGTGGTCGATATGGGTCGTTGACGACGGAGGGCATCAGTTTTACCGAGAAAGAGTATGACTATGCTGTGCAGCAGGGGTTGAAGGTAATCGCGCTGATTCACGGGCAACCCGATCAGATTGCGGCAGGCAAGACGGACAAGTCCCCAGCGGCGGCTAAGAAACTCGCCAAGTTTCGTGAGAAGGCATCGACTGGGCGCTTGGTCCAATACTGGAAGGAGCCAAGCGACCTACCGGGACTGGTGGCGCTTAGCCTGAGCATGACGATGAAACTCTACCCTGCCATAGGGTGGGTACGTGCAAATGCGGTTGCGAGTAGCGAGGTGTTGGCGGACCTGAACGAACTCAGAAAGCGCAATAAAGACTTGGAGGAGCAACTCGCCAAGGTCCAGGCCAAGGGAAAAGAGTCGGTGTTCGCCGGAAGAACCTACGACGAACTGTATACAGTCTTGAATGAGGAAAAGGTCTATGTCGTCGTAGGCGACCCAGAAGAGGAGAGGGAGACCACCGCGCTCGTAGCCATGATTGCGTTCGCCGACGACTTGGCGCGTGGAGTTTCAAATGCATTCGGCGCGTCCAAATCAGAGGCTCGCCTCTTTTACGGAGTGGCAACGCGGCTCTCCGTCTACGGCCTTACCGACTTTACCCCCATTCCACGTAACGTGGCGTGGCAACGGTTGGCTTTGACGGATACAGGAAAGAAGTTCGTTGCCGCCGTCAAAGCGAAAAGGGCAGCCAAGAAAAAGGCAGAGCAGAGCAACACCACCAAGTCTGAGGCCGCATCCCTCAAGAGCGGCTCCGCGGCCAGCGCAGCGCCGCTGTCAGAACTGTCGGAGATTGCATCGGCCCCAGGGACGCCGACAGGCGCGCTTGGACAAGAGAAGGCACAGAACGAGGTGCCAGTGAAGCGCGTAGCGTTGAAGAAGGCGCCTCCAACCGAATGAAGCCCTGAGCGAGCCTATACAGACCCCGGGAACATAGTCGGTTCCATAAACGACCCAGTAAGCAACTGCCCGAAATGAGCGTCGAGAGCGCCTGAGAGAGGACCGGTGGATCGCGCACCGCTGCTTCTCCTCATGAACCGTGGCGAGCCCAAGACCCCAGATGAGCAGCAGCGGCGTGAGGCACGGCGCCAGTACCTGAAGCAGGCCCCAGTGGGACTGGCCGCCGAAGCCGCCCAGCCTCGCCTCCTCCCAACGCCTGCTGCTCCAAGGCATACGTCGTCACGTGCTACTGCAGTGGCGCCCGGGAATGCCCGGACCATCCAGGCCCGGTGTGCTTCGGAACGTGGGGTCACGACTAAGGGCAGGAGAAAGCCCCTCCTCCAGCGAGGAGGACGGGGCGGGGTGCTCCGGGCCCGGCGAGGTGAAAGTCACCGGCACCGGTCGTGCTTCACCTCTCGAAAGAGCTTCCCCGTGAACTCCAGCAGGATGGGAGGCCCGTACGCGGAGCAGAACTCGTAGGGCTTGAGGATCATCAGCCGACTGTCCTTACGGGCCTCGAAGTAATGGTCCTCGGGCGGGGAGAAGATCTCCCCGGTGTTCCAGTCGATGACGAAGACGACCAGGCACCCGGTACCGCAGCCGATGTCCTCCACCGCGTAGAAGTGCCCCGCGAAGTTGGGCTCCTTCGCCTCCGCCCAGGCTTGCGTGAGCCGCGTGCGATAGCGGCGGGCCTTCTTGTTCCACTGGAGCGCGGCCTTGGCCTTCAAGGGAACCGACGTCGCGGGGAACGCCTTGAACTGGGTCTCGAAGAAGGGTGTGAGGGAGTCGGGATCCGCTTCAGCATGCCCAGTCGAGGCGACCCCGAGCGCCAGGACGAGGGAGAGGGTGCGAAGAGCGAAAGGGCGTTGCCAGGAATTCATGTCCGCGAGATTAGTTGGGTTTCGACACACCATGGCATTCCAGATCCGCCACGCCGTCTCCACCGACGCCGCCTTGCTGCCGGACATCGAGCACTCGGCCGGGGAGCTCTTCCGCACCCTGCCGGACCTGGCCTGGATTGCCGACACGGGAGTCATGTCGGCGGAGGTCCACCTGGGCCGCATTGCCCAGGGGACTGTCTGGGTGGCGCAGCTCGAGGAAGGCCCCCTCGTCGGCTTCCTCAATGCGGAGCGAGTGGGCGACGAGCTGCACATCTGGGAGTTCGCGGTCCACTCGAGCCATCAGGGCCGCGGCGTGGGTCGGCGGTTCATGGAGACGGTGGAGGCGTACGCCCGGCGGGAGGGGATTTCAGCCCTCACCCTGACCACCTTCCGCGGTGTTCCCTGGAATGAGCCCTTCTATGCCCGCCTCGGCTTCGAGACGCTGGAGGGGGACGCGATCGGTGAGCGCCTGTCCGCCGTCCTGCGGGATGAAGCCCTGAAGGGGCTGCCAGCCGAGCGCCGATGCGCGATGCGCCGGCTCCTCTCCCCGGGGGGGTGAGGGGTCGCCCCATCACCCCGCGTGGGTTCTTCTCAGGCGCTGAGAGGAACTTCCAATCGGGAGCATCTTTTTCATGCCCTGAGGCGCCGTCCGGGAAACCTGGGACACCCGGTAGGGATAATCCGGGCATGAGACTCAATAACAACCACCCTGTACACACTCCCCAGCGGGTCCTCGACCCCAAAACCCCGTCCACCGCGCTCGCGAAGCGCGAGGGGACCGCCGCTCGCCCTGCCCTGAAGGATGGGTTCGAGAGCAAGGCGCTCACCCGGAACACGCTCGCGGCGCCCAAGCCGGGGGCGGGGGACGTCCAGTCCCAGCTCCGGCAGCAGTTCGGCACGCTCGCCGCGGACAAGCAGCAGTTCCACGACACGCTGCGCGGCGTCTTCGGCGAGGGCTATGACGCCGCCAAGGCCGAGCAGTTCCGCCAGCAGGCGCAGGCGGGGGACTTTGGCTGGATGCCGCCCGTGAAGTACGTGGGCGCCGACGTGCTCGGCGAGGCCCACGGCGCGTATGACGCCGAGTCCGGCACGGTGTTCCTGAACAGCGCGCTCCAGGGGGACCCCTCGCTGGCGGCGGCCACCTATGTGGAGGAGGCCGGGCACCACCTGGATGCGCAGCTGAACACCGTGGACTCGCAGGGCGACGAGGGCGAGCTGTTCCGGCGCGTGCTCGGCGGCGAGAAGCTCACCCAGGCCCAGGTGGCGGAGATCCGCGCGGAGAACGACAAGGGCACCATCCAGGTTCACGGCAAGAACGTGGAGGTGGAGTTCTGGAAGCCCTTCAAGGCCATCGGCAAGGCGTTCAACAAGGTGGTGGACGTCGTCAAGGACGCCGTGGACACGGTGGTGGACACCGCGAAGAACGTCGTGAACACGGTGGGCAACGCCATCGGCAATGCCGCCCAGGCGGTGGGGGACTTCGTCGGCAACGTGGCGAACAAGGTCGTCTCTGGCGTCAAGGGCGCGCTGCAGTTCTTCGGCCTGGGCTCGCAGCCGGATCGCCAGTTCGACGGCAAGCTGGTGGGCGCCGACGGCCAGACGTTCGAGCCCGGCACGCCGCTCGATCAGATCCCCGGCGTGACGCCCTGGGGCAACCCCAACCCGACGGAGACGGTCATCTACGTCAACGGCATCTCCACGGACCTGGCGGGCCAGCAGGCGGAGATGCGGCACGTCGCGGAGGCCTCGGGCGCTCGCGTGGTGGGCGTGCACAACTCCACCGAGGGCGCGGGCGCGGACCTCATCCAGTGCGTGAAGGACAAGCTGGACAAGGGCACCAACCCCGCCGTGGACACGCTGGCGGACACCGTCTACGCGGAGCTGAAGGCGGGCCGGGACGTGCACCTGATGGGCTACAGCCAGGGGGCGCTCGTCACCTCGCGCGCGCTCAAGCACCTGGCCAACCGGCTGCGCATCGAGGACGGGATGTCCCAGGCGCAGGTCGAGCAGTACATGAGCCGCATCAAGGTGGAGACCTTCGGTGGCGCCGCGGCCAGCTACCCGGATGGCCCCCAGTACGTGCACTACGTGAACGACCGGGACATCGTCCCCCTGTTCTTCGGACAGGGCAACGCGCTGGATCCGTTCCGCGATCCGGGTCGCGGCGCGGTGGTGCACCACTTCTCCGAGGCGAGCATCTTCAAGCCCGGTGAGGCGCACCTGCTCAACGGCACCTACATGAAGCACCGGGTGCCCTTCGACCAGGCCCGCCGCGGGGAGTTCTGAGCCGCGCCCCGAGCCCTCCGCCGCTGGGCGACATGTCGCTCTTCGTCGAGGTCGTGACGACGGGTGCCATCACAGCCGCGGCGGAGCGCCTGGGAGAACGTAGGTTGACGAAGGGCCCGCCGGACCGGGCGCTTCAGGCCTCCGCAGGCCGAGGGCTGAAGCGAAGAGGCGAAGGCACCGCAGACGCGCCTCCGCGGACCGCTCGAGGGGACGCAGGATGAACTCGTCCGTCCCATAGCGGTGGCGGAGGGCCTCGAGCTTCTCACGGCACTGGGTGGGGGTGCCCACGATGGCCAGCTCGCCCGGACAGTCCAGGGATTCGCGCGCCAGCGCGTGCGCCTCCCGCTCTGTTTCCGCGCACACCCCCGCGATGGCGACCACCCACTCGGGGCGGGGCTGCCCCAGCCGCGGACGGAAGCTCTGGCGGTAGTGCTCGACGACGGCCGTGCGGTCCTGGCTGAAGGGATGGGCGAGCGACCAGCCGAAGCAGGTGCCATACCGGGCAGCCAGCTCCGCTGTCTCGAGGCTGCTGGAGCCATGCAGCCAGACGGGGAGGCTGTCCTCCTCGGGTGGGTTGAAGGTGAGTGGCGACTCGTCACGCAGCAAGCCCATCAGCTCACCGAACCGCCGAGCGAACTCGGCGCGGCTCTGTGACTCAGGCGCCACCTCGTGGTCCAGCATGGCCCTCATGACCGCGGAGTTGGCCTTGCCTCCGGCGACGCCCAGATCGAGCCTTCCCGAGAAGAAGCTGTTCAGCGTCCGGAAGGCCTTGGCCACGCGCATGGGGCTGTGGAGCCTCAGCAGGATGCCCGCCACGCCCACTCGCAGCTGCTCCGTGGCACCGAGGATGAGGGGCAGCAACGTCTCGGGGCTGTGGTGGGCCACGTCCAGCTGGTGGTGCTCGGCAAGCCAGTAACGAGAGAAGCCCAGGGAGTCCGCGGCACGGGCCAGGCACAGCGTGTCGAACAGCGCCTTGCGGGCGTGGGTGCCCGGGCTGATGGGACTGAAGTCGAGGACGCCCAGCCGGATGCCTGTACTCATGGGGATACCGGTCCATGCGGGCGGCGTGGAAAGGAGCTCCCACGCCGCTGCCGCGCGCGTTCAGCCGAAGATGGCCTTGCTGTTGACCGCCATCGCCAGGGCAGCGATGTTCGAGGTCGAGATGGCGTCGGTGTACCAGGAGAGCAGGAAGCACGCCGCATCCGAGGAGTTGATCTGGTCGACGTGGCCATAATGCCCCGTGCTGAACTGCCCACCACTGATGACCGGTCGGATGTCGAAGTATCGCGCGCCCAGGGTGAGCTGTCCGAAGATGCTCGTGGTCTGAGTGATGACGTTGCCGGCGTTGGCAAACGCGGTCCCCGAGGACAAGGTGCTCATGCCCGAGTCATGAGTGATGTAGCCGCATTGGCCCATGTGTGTGTTCCTCGGTAGTGGTGCTTCGGGGGGGGAATGAATGGTAGCCAGTTGCGATGTGCCGGGCTGTCGGCCACTTCACGAGAGACCTGTGAATGGACTCACAGGTCGGTCGAGGCGCCCGCGCTCGAGAGAGCCTTCAGATCCTGCGCGGAGCCGTTGAAAAAGCTCTGGTCCACCGCGCCTGGAATGCCACTCACCTTGCCTGACTCCGTGTACTGCCAGAACTGCCAGTGCTTCCATCCGGGAGGCAGCGCCGGCTGCTGGCCGGGGTGGCTCGTGTACTGAGCGAGCCACAGCGGATGGTCATTGAAGTAGGGATGGTCGCAGAAGCTCGTCCGCCAGGTCTGATGGTTCGTGTAGATCATCGGCTTGCGCCCGAGCTCCTTCTGCACGCCCTGGGAGAAGCGCTGCAGCATCCCGGCGAGCTCCGCGCAGGTGAAGGCCTGGTACTCGTCCTTGAACTCCTCTACGTCCACGACGGGGGGCAGCTCTCCCGGGTCACTCTTCAGGTGCTGGGTGAAGTTGGCGACCTGCTGGTCCACGTCATGCTTCGGGTGGAAGAAGTGGTAGGCCCCTCTGGGCAACCCCGCCTTCCTGGCCCCGCTCCAGTGCGCGGCGAAGTGTGAGTCCACCACGCTCGTGGCGTCCGTCGCCTTGACGAAGACGAAGGAGAGAGAGTCCTTCGCGGCGTTCCAGTCCACAGTCGGCTGGTAGTGAGAGACGTCGATGCCCTGCACTCGCGCCTGGGGCGCCTGGGCCGCGACGGGTGCCGTTGCCTCGGTGGAGCCGTTGCTGGGGGGCGGAGCCGCGCTTGGAACCACGGGCTCAGGCGCTGCTGCTCGAACCTGGAGTGTCGTTGAGGGAGCTGAACAGGCCACGAGCAGCGGCATGGCTCCCATCATCGCCAGAGACTTCGCATGCTCCATCCATGAACTCATCCATGCACTCCTTCAATCAATAGACGACGAAGTTGAGGGTGACGCTGGGCCGGACCCGCTGCGGCCCGGCCATGGGCAGATGGACGCCACCTCCCAGGACGAGCCCCAGCTCCCTGCCGCGAAAGGAAGGGGAGTAGGTGAGGAACGCGTCCGCGCCGCTGCCCGTCAGGGAATGGAAGTCCGAGGAGAGCCCCCCGGCGACGCCTACCGGCCCTCCACCCGGAAGAACTGCCGGACTTGAAGCTCCTCGTCCCCCTGCACCCAGATGTCCGGATCCTTGAGGTGGATACGGCCGTCCTTGTCCGTGAACTCGTAGGAGATGACCTTCTGGACCGGGCCCGTGGGGAGCGGCCCACCGGGCTGCGCCGGGGTGGACGGCTCCTCGCGAGCTGTCGCCGTCCCTCCCTTGCTCTGTTGCCGCAGCTCGAAGACGGCGTTGGAGAGACTCTTCAGGGCGAGCTCATGCTCGCGACGGAACTTCTCGAAGTCTGTGTCCCGGGACGTGAGCAGGGCCTGATACTTCTCATCCAGCGTCCCTTGGGTCACCAGCTGGCCGTGCGCCACGTCGAGCTTCGTGTTCAGCTCCTGTAGATGCTTTTCGCTCTCGGTGAGCTTGCCTTGGAGCTGACGCTGATACTCGTCATAGCGGTGCTGCCAGTCCGCCTCCTTGTAGTGATGATAGGCATAGGCGCCACCCACGGCGGAGCCGATGACAAGCAAGGCGAGCCGCGTGATTCCTGATGGTATATGCAGCAAAGGAATTGCTACCTCGGTGCGTGGCGTGCCGACGGGGTTAGCAATGCCAGTGCCAGCTTCGAGGGCCACCGAGGCTCGCGCGGCAAGACCACTCGGTGTGTATGTTTGTCCATGCCCCCCCATGGAGTCGCTTCGATGCACCCGCGGCAATCGTCGGCAGCCTGATTTCCGGAGGTTCTGGGGCGTACTGGCGGGAAAGCAGTAGCAGGCGGAACGCCGTGCACGCCCTCATCGGCCGCGTGGGACGTCCCTGATGAACCTTACGGGCAGGCGCCCGGGAGCCAAGGTGCCACGTCGCGAAACGCCACATCGTGGTGAACGGCCACAGACGTCATCTAGGCGAGCGATCAGGCTGCCACCTGCCTGCCGGCTCGCGAGCCTGCCCCGCGAGTGTGTCAGCGCACCGCCAGGGGGAGGACGGCCGCGGCGCGGAGGCTGGCCACCGCCTTGTGGTAGTCACTGAGCGCGTCCACCTCGCGCACGGCGGCCTCGGCGGATGTCTGCTCCCGGAGGTTGACGAAGAGCAATGTGCTCTCGCCGAGCTCGAAGCGGGTGCGCTCGGCCTGCTCGAGCTCACGCGCCAGTCTCAGCTCCCGCCGCGCCACCTCCACGCGCTCGCGAGCGGCCTCCAGCGCGGAGAGCGCGTCCCGCACCTCGGCCCCCACCCGGTCCCGCTGCAGCCGGAGCTGGGCCTCCAGCCGCGCCAGCCCCGCCTCCGCCTGGCGGGCCCGGCCGGTGGCTCCCCGGTTGAGGGTGGGCAGCTCCACCTGGAGCCCTATCTCCAGCTCCGGCTTGCCGCGCTTCGCGGGGCCCGCGCCCAGGTCTCTAGCGGCCGCCACGCTCACGTCCACCGCGGGCGCACGCTGGTTCCGCGCGAGCCGCTGCTCCACCTGCTGCTGCGCGCGAGCCGCCTCCAGCCGCAACACCTCCGGCCGGCGAGCGAGCACGCTCTCCAGCTCCACCGGCCCCACCGCCTGCTCGGCGGGCTCGGGCTCGGGGAAGTGCTCCGGCAGCCGCGTGGGTTCGGGCACCACGGGCAGCCCCTCCATGTTCCTCAGGAAGAGGGACAGCTCGATGGCGCTCTGCTGAAGCAGCCGCTCGGCGGCCACCACCTGGCCCTCGCGCTGCACCAGCGCCCGTTGATTGTCCACCTGCTCGAAGGCCGCCAGATCGCCGTTACTCACCCGCTGCTGCAGCTGGGTGTCCCGGTCGCGCGCCAGCTGCCGCAGCGCCACCGCGATGGAGTAGCGGCGGCCCGCCGCCACCCAGTCCCAATATCGCAGCGTGGCGGCACGGGTGGCCTCCAGCCGGCTCTGGGCCACCGCGTGTCCAGCGGCCTCCGTGCCCAGCCGTGCCCGGGCGAGCTGCGCCCTCCGCCTGTCGATGGGCCCATTGCGCCAGAGCGGCACGCTCACGCCCGCGCGCAGCTCCCCGAGCGCGTTCGTCTCGTACTGCTCCGCGTAGGAGGGGAACTCTCCACCCCCATAGCGCCAGCCCGCGAAGAGGTTGGCCCCCCACAGGCTCGTCGGCTGCTCCACGGTGCCCTCCAGGCGCGTGGCGGGGTAGCCGCCCACGGGGGTGCTCACCGCCCGTGCCTTCACCTGCGGATCGAACCCTCCCTGGGCTGCCAGCAGCTCGGCCTCCGCGCCCTCGGCCTCCCAGCGCGCCGCCTCGATGGCGGGGGAGTGCCGCTCCACCGCGACGAGCACTTCCTCGAGCGAGAGGGACTCCCTCGGAGCTCCGGCATCCGCCTCCGCCCACGCCAGCACCGGGCCCAGCAGCCACACCAGGAGCCCGGCGCGCCACGCCGCGTGCTTCACTTCTTCGCCTCCTGCTTCGCCGGCTCGGGCATGTCCACCGAGGGCGGGAAACCGTTGAAGCGGCGCCACAGCTCATAGCCGAGCCGCACGCGGTTGAGGAACACCCACCCATTCACCCGCACGCCCTGCCGCAGGTACGCGGCCGAGGGCCACGCCTCATCCTTCTCGTCGGGGACGACCAGGATGCGGAACTTCCCCTTCCCATCATCCGTGGAGTCGATGAGCGCCACCTTCCCACCAAAGGTGCCCACCGCCACCGAGGGCCAGCCGCTGAACTGCACCGCCGGCCAGCCCTCGAACTGGAGCCGCACGTGCCGTCCCTCCGAGAGCAGGGGAACGTCATTGCCCTCCACCCAGAGCTCCACCGCGCGGGACTCGGTGTCCGGCACGAGCACCACCAGCGGATCCCCCGCCTTCAGCAGCTCGCCGCCGAGGCCGCCCACCAGCCGCAGCACGGTGGCATCCATGGGCGCGCGCACCTGCTGGGTGCGCTGACGGGCCAGGCGCACATCCATGCGAGCCAGCTCCGCCTGTCCGGAGGCCACCTCCGCCAGGGCCGCCGCGCGCGAGGCCCGGGCGTCCTCCACCGCGGCGGACACGTCGTTGCCCACCCGGCCCTGGTCCGCGCGCAGGGCCGCCTCCTCACTGCGCGCCGCGCTCAGCGCCACCCGGGCCCGCTCCGCCTCGGTGCTGGCGCGCACGGCCTCCAGCTCCGCGAGCTCCACGGCGCGCGTGGAGGTGAGCCCGCCCGCCGCCAGCCGCTGCTGACGCTCGAGGTTGAGCTGGGCGGTGCGGTGCGCCGCCTCGGCCGCCTCGAGCGCGCGGCTGGCCGCGTGGGTGCGATCCACCGCCATGGCCACGCGCGCCACGGCCGCGGAGGTGGCCTGGGTGCGCGAGCCGGTGAGCTGCCCCACGCGGGCCTCGAGCGCCGCCGCGCGCGCCTTCGCCGCCTCCACCCGCTGGCTCACCGCCTCGCGCTCCTGCTCGAGCCGCGAGAGCAGCTGCGGATCGTTGTCGCTCAGCTCCGCCAGGAGATCGCCCTTGCGCACGCGGCTGCCCTCGCGGACCTCCCAGCGCTCCACGCGGCCCTCGACGGGGGCCTCGACGTACTGCTGGCGCTCCACCGGGGTGAAGGCCACCACCCGGCCGGTGCCGATGGCGGTCTGCTGCCAGGGCGCGAGCACGAGCACCGCGACGGTGGTGGCCACCAGGGCCACCAGCACGCGCGCCAGCACGTGGGCCGCGCGGGGGGCTCGTACCAGGGTGAAGGCGGCCCGCTCCACCTGCTCGTGGGTGAGGGGCAGGGAGTGGGAATGGCCAGCCATGTTCAGCGTCCTCCTCGGGGTGTCCCCGCCATCAGCTGCGTGAGGGTGTAGCGCTGGGGAATGCGCCGCACGGCCTCATCCTCCTCGCTGCAGAGCACCACCAGCGTCCAGGGCGCACCCTTGGCGAGCAGGGCGTCCATCACCTCCCGGCGGCCGCGCACGCCGAGCCCCTCGAGCGCGTCGTCCAGGACGAGGAGGCGGGGAGCGCCGGCCAGGGCGCGCGCCACCATCAGCCGCCGCACCTGCCCGCTGGACAGCGGGGCGCCTCCCGGCCCCAGCGGGGTGTCCAGGCCCTGGGGCAGCGCGAGGACGGGCTCCAGCAGCCCCACCGAGGCGAGCGCCTTGCGCACCTCGGCCGGGCCCACCCTGGCACGGCCCACCTGCACGTTCTCCATCACGGAGCCCTCCAGCAGCTCCACCCCGCGCACCAGCGCCACCTGGGTGCGCAGCTCGGCCAGCGAGGCGCGGCGTGTGTCCACCCCCGCCAGCTCCACCCGGCCGCGGGTGGGCATGCGCATGCCGAAGAGCAGGTCCGCCAGGGTGCTCTTGCCCACGCCGCTGTCGGCGAGGATGGCCACCTTCGCGCCCGCGGCCAGCTCCAGCCCGAGCCCCCCCAGCGCCGGCCTGCCCTCGGCGTACTCGAAGTGGACGTCGTGCAGCCGCACCGTCAGCCCGCCTGGCCGCGCCAGCAGGGTCTCCCGGTGGGGGCCCTCCTCCTCGAGCGGCAGGTCCACCAGGTGTCCCAGCTTGTCCACCGCGGCCAGCAAATCGTAGAAGTTCTCCACGTGCTTGCCGAACTTGACGAACGAGGCGAGCACGGCGGTGACGATGAGCTCGGCGGCGACGAGCTGGCCCAGGGTGAGCTCCCGCTGGATGACGAGCCAGCCGCCCAGCCCGAGCAGCAGGGCGCTGGCCACCACCTGGAGCCCCAGCGAGCCCACCACCTGGCGGAACACGATGGAGAAGTGGCGCTGCCGCGTCCCCAGGTAGCGCCGGGCCAGCACGTCCGCCTGCGCCTCGGCGTACGCGGTGCCGTCCTTCGAGCGGAAGGTGAGCGGGTGCCGGGCCAGCTCCTCCAGCCAGGCGGCCACCGCGTACTTGGACTTGGACTCCTCGATGGCGGTGTCCGTGCCCCGCTGGCCCAGCACCAGGACGATGACGAACGTGGCCGCGATGAGCAGCACGTCGAAGGCGAGCAGCACCGGGTGGTAGAAGGCCAGCACCATCATGCCGATGAGGGCCTGGAGCACCAGGCTGACGCCGTCGATCAGGAAGACGGCCAGCGTCTTCTGGATGGTGAGCACGTCGAAGAAGCGGTTGACGAGCTCCGGGCCATAGCTGCGATCAAAGGCCTCGCGACGCACCCGGGGGATGCGGTGCGCGGCGTCCAGCGCCACGCGCACGAAGATGCGCTGCTGGATGATCTCCACCACATGGATGTGGAGCGCCCGGAGCATGGCCGCGAAGGCGAGCGCGCCCATCACCAGGATGGAGAGGACGACGAGGGGCTGCAGCAGCGAGCCGAACGCCACCGAGTTCACCAGCGCCTGCACGGCGATAGGGGTGGCCAGCGAGAGCATGCCCGCGGCGACGGCATAGACGAGGACGACCTTCAGATCGTCCCGCTCCAGCCACAGCAGGGAGCGCAGCCGCTGCATGGGGGTGGGATGCTCGCCGCCGTGGCCTCCACCGCCTCCTACCCGTTCCAGCGGCATGGTGGGCACCGCTACCACCCAGTCCAGTGGCTGGGTCTGGCTGGTCGCGCCTGCCATGGCCATGAGCTTCGGCCCGCGCACCCAGCGAGGCCGAGGCTCCGTCTGCCCCATCATGACGACGCGCACCTGCTCGCGCCGGCGCTCTGAGAGGAGCACCCAGCCCATGGGCCCCAGAATGACGGCAGGCAGCGTGAGGCCTCCCGCGAGTACCTCCTTCACCGACATGCGCTGGCACACGCCGCGCAGGCCTACCGCCGCGCAGGCCTCCTGCAAGCGCTCCGTCCACGCCTCGGACGGGCGCTCAGGATGGGCGCGGCTCCAGCGGTGGAGCGCCATCGGATCCACGGCGACACCGGCGGGTTCGCCCAGGGCCTCCAGTACCGGCAGCAGCGCCTCCGGGGTGAAGGGAGCGGCACGGAGTTCCTCGTGCGATGCATGGGCGGGCGACCGTGCCTCCGTAGGGGACGTGCTCTCGAGGGTGAACGTTCCAGAAGCCTGCGACTCGCTCAGCGGTTGAATCATGAGGCGTGTGTTCTCCGCGCGGTCCCTGAAACTAAGCATTGGGAGAATTGATTCCTGTCAAAGCACCATTGAAAAAACGAAATCGGCAGTTTCAAGAAAGCTCACTCCGGGGGCGCTCGCGCTCCGTGCCAGTGGCGCGTAGGCTCCCGCCGTGTCCCCGAGCCCTCCGCTGTTGGATGACATGCTGCTCTTCGTTGAAGTCGTGGCGACGGGCGGCATCACGGCCGCGGCGGAGCGGCTGGGCCTGCGCAAGTCGACGGTGAGCCGCCGGCTCGCGGCGCTCGAGGAGCGGCTGGGGACACGGCTGCTCGAGCGCAACACGCGCAGGCTGCGCCTCACGGAGGTGGGGCGCCAGTACCACGCGGAGTGCTCGCGGCTCGTCGCGGAGGCGCGGGAGGTCAACCGCGCGCTGAGCGAGTCTCGCGACACACCTCAGGGCACGCTGCGCATCGCGACCCTCTCGCTGCTCGGCGAGCTGCTCACGCCCGTCATCGCCGAGTTCCTCCTGCGCGAGCCTCGGATGCGCGTGGAGGTCTCCCTCGCCCAGGCGCACGTGGACCTGATCGCCGAGGAGTATGATCTCGCGCTGCGCACCGGACCGCTGGCCGACTCCACGCTGATGTCGCGCCGGCTCGGGCTCGTGCGCACCGGCTATTACGCCAGCCCCGCCTATCTCGGCAGCCGCGGCACGCCTCGTTCTCCCGAGGAGCTGCAGGGACACGAGTGCGTCCTGCTGGCCGAGCCCGGCACGGACGAGGTCTGGTTCTTCGGGGAAGGGAAGGGCGCACGGACGGTGCCGGTGAGCGGCCGGCTGCGCGTGCCCAGTGTCCGCGCCGGTCAGGCGGCGGCAAGGGCGGGGCTGGGCGTGGTGCGGCTGCCCGCGTCCCTGGTCCCGGAGGATGTCCGCGCCGGGATGCTCGTGCCCATCCTGGCGTCCGAGACACCTCCCGGCATCCCCGTCTTCGCCGTCTACCCCAGCAGCCGCCAGCTGGCTCCGAAGGTGCGCGCCTTCTTGGGCATGCTTCTGGAGCGCAGCGCCGCGGTTCCCTGGGAGGCAGAGGTTCCTCCCACCGCTCCTCGTTCTCCCCGGTCTCGCGGCTGAGCCCTGGTGCCCTGAAGGGACTTCGCGGAACAGTGCGTTTCCCCACGGGCTCTCGTCCCCCAGGGCCACCCCCATTACATCTTCCGCACACCGAGGCGCGGTCTACCGACCGAGGCCTCTTCAGGAGGACACGTCATGGCAGGGGAAGTCATCGAGGTGGGGGATGCGGAGTTCCAGCGCGAGGTGCTCGAGTCCAAGCAGCCGGTGTTGGTGGACTTCATGGCGACGTGGTGCCCTCCGTGCCGCGTCCTCGCTCCGGTCCTCGAAACCCTGGCCTCCGAGTACAAGGGGCGGGTGAAGTTCGCCAAGCTCAACGTCGATGACCACCAGCGGACGCCAGAGGAGTACGGCATCCGAGCGATGCCGACGCTGCTCGTCTTCAAGGAGGGCAGGGTGGTCAAGCAGATCGTCGGCGCGGTGCCTCGCGCGAAGCTGGAAGAGGCGCTCCGTCCGCTGGTCTCCTGAAGCCCTGTCCCTTCCATGGGGGCTTGTTAGATTCCGCGCCCCATGGAACCTCTCAATGGAAGGACGGCGCTCGTCACGGGCGCCAGCGCGGGCATCGGTGAGGCCTGCGCCATCGCCCTCTCGCGCGCGGGAGCCAGTCTCGTCCTGACGGGCCGCCGCCGCGATCGGCTCGAGGCCCTGGCCGCGAAGCTCGGCACGCCCTCGCACGTCATCGAGCTGGATGTGCGCTCGCGCCCGGAGGTCGAAGCGAAGCTCTCCTCGCTGCCGGCCCCGTTCGCCGAGGTGGACATCCTCGTCAACAACGCCGGCCTGGGCCTGGGCCTTGAGCCCGCCCACGCCGCGTCGCTCGACGACTGGGAGACGATGGTCGACACCAACTGCAAGGGCCTCCTCTATGTGACGCGAGCGCTCCTGCCCGGCATGGTGCAGCGCAACCGTGGCCACGTCGTGAACCTCGGCTCGATCGCCGCCACGTACCCCTACCCGGGCGGCAACGTCTACGGCGCGACCAAGGCCTTCGTGCACCAGTTCACCGAGAACCTGAAGGCGGACCTGGCAGGCACCCGCGTGCGCGTCACCTGCGTGGAGCCCGGCATGGTGCAGACGGACTTCTCCACCGTGCGCTTCAAGGGCGATGCCGAGCGTGCGAGCAAGGTCTACGAGGGCATGGAGCCGCTCGTGGCCGCGGACATCGCGGACATCGTGCTGTTCTGCGTGACTCGCCCGCCCCACGTGAACCTCAACGTCGTTGAGGTCATGCCCGCGGACCAGGGCTTCGGTCCCTTCAACGTCAAGCGCCGGTAGCCAGTGCTCGGGAGTCCCACGCCCATGAGATTCTCACTCGTGGTTCTGCTCGCGCTCCTCCTCGGCTGCGCCGCTTCCCGAGGGGATCACCTGTACTCGAACTCCGTGGAGGAGCAGGGAGACCGTCGCGTCGGCCAGTACATCTCGTCCGACTGGTCGTTCCAGACGTCCTCGTTCTGGATCGAGGGCCCCGAGGGGCTCATCTTGATCGACACGCAGTTCCTTCCCTCCGCGCTGAGGAAGCTGATCCGTTACGGGGAGCAGCGCACCGGTAAGGCGAGCAAGCTGGCGATCGTCTTGCACCCGAACCCCGACCGCTTCAACGGAACGGCCTGGCTCCAGTCTCAAGAGGTCCCCGTCGTCACCTCCGAGCAGGTTCGCGACCTCATCGCGGACGTCCACGCGAAGTGGTCCCCTGTCTTCTTCGAGAAGTACAGCATGGGCGGCTACCCCCGGACACTCGCGCTCCCGGACAGCCTGGGCAGTAGCACCCGGGAGCTCAGCGCGGGGGGCCTCACCGTGAAGGTGCACGTGCTCGGCAGCGGGTGCAGCCCGGCCCATCTGGTCATCGAGTGGGAAGGGCACCTCTTCGTGGGCGACCTGGTCGCGAATGGCTCCCACAGCTGGTTCGAGAACGGCCGGGTCGACGAGTGGCTCCACCGCCTCGAAGAGCTGCGCGCCCTGCGGCCGAAGTGGATCCACCCGGGGCATGGACTCTCCGGTGGGCCCGAACTGCTGGACCAGCAGGCGGAGTACCTCCGCGCCGTGGTCGAGGCGGTTGCGGCGGCACGGAAGCAGGGCCTGCCCCATCGCGATGCGCTCGGACGGGCCAAGGAGGAGCTGACCCGGCGCTACCCCCATCACCTCAACCCTCTCTTCCTGCCGATGCTGCTGGGAGCGGAGTTGTCGCGCCAGGCTGCCGAATCCACCCCGTGAGCGGAAGGTGGATGGGGTCCGCGGGGGAAGGGGCTACACGGGGGGCAGGCCGAGCTGGCGCTCCGCGTCCCTCATCCGCTGCTGTCGCTCCGCCTCGTCCTCTTCCGAGCCGGCCCCGTGCCGCGGCGCGCCCACGTCCTCCGCGAGGCCGCTGCCGCGCCAGCTCTCCGCGGGCCCTCCGGAGTTCAGCGGATCCAGGGCGCTCGGCCTGGCGATGCGTCGGGGACGGCGCCCGCTCGCGGCGTAGACGTCCACGAGGGTGATTCCCAGCACCGCCACCGTGGCCGCTATCCGCCAGAGCGTGCTCCCCCGTCGACTGCCGAAGGTGGCCCCGAGCAGGGACAGGTCGATCGAGTCACCCGCCACGCGTCCCCACAGCCAGGGGCGCTGCTCCTTCTGCGAGAGGAGGCCCATGCCCGTGAAGAGCTCCCGCGCTCCCAGCACTCGGACCAGCCGGGCGGCACCTGGCGCGCCAAGACGCCGGCAGAGCCCCTCCGCGAAGGTGAGCTCGGTCAGTCCCAGCCCCACGCTCAACCATCCCAGACCCTCAGGCAATCGGTGGCCATCCATGCAGAGCACCTCCCTGCCTGGAGGGTGGGAGTGACGGGAAGGAACGCCAACCGGGAAGCTCAACCGTGCCCTCCGTCCCGTCGACAGGGGAGCGGGGGAGAAGGCGGCCTCCACCCCACGGAATATTCCGAGCCCCCGCCTGGATGGCGCTAGAACAGGGCGGCGCCATGCTCGACTTCCTGCTCCGCCTCTCCGCGATCCGCCCTCCCGTCCGGCTGGAACGCATCCACCGGGAGAACCTCTCCGAGGCGGACCTGCGCGCGCTGCACGCCGTCTCCAACCGGCTGATGGCCGAGGACCTGGAGCACTTCCGCGTCCACGCCCAGGCCAACGACGTCGTCCACGTGTTCCGCCGCCGGGACACGGGCGACATCGTCGGCTTCCAGTTCTGGAGGACCGCGCCCCTGAGCCTGCCCCGAAGCCGCGTCATCCTCGGCGGCAAGCTGCGCATCCTCCCCGAGTACCGCCGCCACGGCCTGCACCTGCTCTCGGGCCTGGACTTCTTCCTCACGAACAAGCTGCGCCACCCGTGGACCCGCCACTACCGGCTCTCGATCGCCAGCGTGTTCGGCTTCGTGTCCATCACCGAGGCGCTCGCGCACTACCAGCCGTTCGATCCGAAGGCCTCCGACGCGGAGAGCGTGGCGGTGCGCGAGGCGTTCCAGGCCCTGGCCCAGGAGAGCCACTTCCGCGTCGATCCGGAGACGGGCCTGTTCTTCGTGGACATCTACATGACGCCCGAGACGCTGAGCCGCTACCCGCGCACCTTCTTCCAGCGGCCCGCGGCCCGGCGCTACGCCGAGCTCAACCCGGAGTTTCGCACCAACGGCAGCTACGTGGGCTTCTGGTTCCGCTTCACCCCCGCCAACCTGCTCTCGGTGACGCGGACCATCGCCCGGAAGCTCCGGCGTCCTGTCGCCTCGGGCTGAGCCAGGGCTCACGCCGTGCCGCGAGAGCGCAGCACGTCGCGCAGCACCTCGTGGCCCTTGCGCAGCATCTGCTCGGTGGTGGCCCAGTCCACGCACGCGTCCGTCACCGAGCAGCCGTAGCGCAGCTGCGAGAGGTCCGCCGGGATGGGCTGATTGCCCGCCTCGATGAAGCTCTCCACCATCAGGCCCACCACGGAGCGGTTGCCCTCGCGGATCTGATGGATGACGTCGCGCATCACCAGCGGCTGCAGCTCGGGCTTCTTCCACGAGTTCGAGTGCGAGCAGTCCACCACGATGTTGCGCGGCAGCTTCGCCTTGGTGAGCGCCTGCTCCGCGAGCGCGATCGACACCGTGTCGTAGTTGGGCCGCCCGCCGCCGCCGCGCAGCACCAGGTGGCCGTAGGCGTTGCCGCCCGTGCGGATGATCGCCGACGCGCCGCTGTCGCTCAGCCCCAGGAAGCTGTGCGGACGCGAGGCGGAGAGGATGCCGTTGACCGCCGCCTCCAGCGAGCCGTCCGTCCCGTTCTTGAAGCCCACCGGCGTCGACAGCCCCGAGGCCATCTCTCGGTGCGTCTGGCTCTCCGCGGTGCGCGCGCCGATCGCCGTCCAGGACACCAGATCGCCGTAGTACTGCGGCGCGATCGGATCCAGCGCCTCGGTCGCCGCCGGCAGGCCCAGCTCGGCCACGTCCCGCAGGAAGCGACGGCCCCGCTCCATGCCCTCCTCGATGTGGAAGGAGTCATCCATCCGCGGATCGTTGATGAAGCCCTTCCACCCGGTGGAGGTGCGCGGCTTCTCGAAGTACACCCGCATGATGATGTGGAAGGTGTCGCGGACGTCGTCGGCCAGCTTGCGCAGCCGTCGCGCGTAGTCCAGGCCCGCCTTCGGATCGTGGATGGAGCACGGGCCCACGATGACGAACATGCGCGGGTCCTTGCGGTCCAGGATGTCCATCAGGGCACGGCGCCCGGCGAGCACGGCCTCGGCCGCCTGCCCGGTCATCGGCACCCTCGCCTTGATCTCCACCGGCGAGGGCATGTGGTCGACGCCAACGACATTCAGGTTTTCAGTGCGAGCGGTCATGGAGCGGTGCCTCATTCTATAAGCCCACTCTCCGGATGCGGGCTTCTCGATGAGGGGCAGGCTGCAGGCGACCGCCGAGGGCGCTCCGAGGCGGGCAGGCAGGCGGGGGCAAAGCGCCTCTGCGGTGGGTGTAGGAGGGTAGGCGTAAATCGCCAGGGTTTCGGCGTGATGATCCGCTCGAGCTAGAAAGCAGGGGCACCACACACAAAACAGAGATGGAGGTTTTGCTCCGCTTTCCGCTTTTCAGTAGAGTTGGATATATCGAGGATCACTATGCCAAACCGCAGGGAAGACACTCAGACGCTCTCCAGTGAGTTGTTCTGCATGCGGGGCATCGGCATCCTGCTGGTGGTGCTGGTGCACGTACTCGGAGTGGACGCCGTCCACGGGGTGCGGAAGCTCTTCCCTCCGAACCGGGCCGACCTCCGAGTGCTGGTGGACATCATCCACAGCTTCAACATGGCCGTGATGTTGATGGGCTCGGGCGTGGCGGTGGCGGCCTTCGGGAAGGAGGACCCGTCGCTGGTGGACTTCCTGCGCAAGAAGCTGAACAAGCTCTTCGTGCCGATGCTCGTCTGGGCGCCCGTGCTCTTCCTGATGCAGGAGCTGTCGTGGGGCCTGCCGCATGGCAAGGAGGCGTGGCTCAAGCTCTTCCTGCAGATGCCCACCACGTGGTTCCCGCCGTACTCCATCTTCTGGTTCGTGCACGCGCTGGTGGGCTGCACCCTGGTGGCCTGGGTGTTCCGCCGGTTCGCCGCGCCCGTGTTCGGCCGGTGGACGTGGGCGGCCTACTTCGGGCTCACGCTGGTGATGCACCTGGCGGCAAGCCCCTGGACGTCGCTCCACACCGGCGTGCTCAACGAGTACGTCGAGCTGATCCTCTACTGGAACCGCTTCTTCGCCCTGGGCATCCTCGTCTACCCGTGGCTGGCCCCCGTGCGCCAGTGGCTCTCGCGCTCCGCGGTCTCCGTCCAGGCGCTGGTGCCGGCCACCTTCCTGGGGCTCATCATCCTCGTGTATGCGCTGCTGCCGCTCGAGCAGTACTCGGTGGTCAACGCCATCAACGGGACGCTGGGCTTCTGCATGCTGTTCTCGCTGACCGTCTTCCTGCGCGGCCGCAGCCTGCACTGGGGCTCGGTGTGGCGGTTCGCCTGGAGCCGGCTGTCGTTCACCGGCTCCATCAGCATGATCCTCTACCTGTTCCACCTCTACTTCGTGTCGGGGATGCGCATCGGGCTGGAGCGCCTGCACCCGGAGACGGCGGTGGGGGTGCACGTGGTGCTCGGCACCCTGGCGGGGTGCGTGGGCCCCTGGCTCATCTACATGCTCTTCAAGGGCCAGGGCTGGTTCCACTGGAGCATCGGTAGCTCCCGGCCTGTCCCGCGCCCCGTGCCCGCGGAGCAGCCTCGCGAGGGGCTGGCTCCGACACCGTGACGGCCGTGGGGTGAGGCGCCCGCCGCCCGCCGCCGGCAAGGCCCGGCGCTCCCATTGCTCGGAGCGCCGGGAGGTTGCGCGAGCGGCTCAGTGGTTGTCGTCGCAGAGGTTGCGATCGCCCAGCGGGTTGATGTGGCCCTCGGCGTTGCCGTTGAGGGACTTCGCGTAGATGCCACCGTCCCAGCTGCCGTCGTTGAAGGTGATGTCCGCCGAGGGCGCCAGCACCGTGCCCCAGAAGCCGAAGCCGTGGGCGTTGATGCGGGTGGCCTCGAAGAAGTTGAAGAGCACGCCGTGCTGGTCGATGCCGCCGCTGAAGTGGATGCCGAAGCCGTTGAAGTGGGCCGAGGCCCCGCGGATGTTGACCACCACCAGCGAGCCGGCCGGCGCCTCGATGGAGAACAGCTTGGCCCCGTTGAAGGCGCTGGCGTCCACGTCGAAGACGTTCACGTGGGTGCTCGTGCCGCTCAGCAGGATGCCACCCCACGGCGTGCGGACCGTGGAGCCGTTGATGGGCATGGCGGCCAGCTGCAGGGACAGGGCGTTCAGCTCGGCGAACCGGGCGGCGAAGTCGATGGGTGTGCCCTTGCGCACCGTGCCCCGCGGGTAGATGACCGTGGAGTCCGCCTTGTAGTTGCCCCCGTACCACGCGTCACCCCAGACGGCGCCGTGCTTGAGCGTGAGGTTGCCGCCCACCACCAGCGTGTTGGCGATGTCGGTCTGCGCCAGGCCCGAGCCCACCGCGAAGTGGGTGAAGGAGACGTTGCCGCCCACCGCCACCTTGCCCACCACGTCATGGCCGCCGTGGTAGTCCTCGCGCAGGAAGAGGTTGTAGTCGCCCAGGCTCAGGTTGATGCAGCCCTCGGAGGAGCAGGGGCCCACCGTGAGCTGGCGCACCGCGGTGCTCTGGTGCCCGGCGTTGTCCGTCACGCGGTAGGTGACGGTGTACTGGCCGGCCTGGGACTGGTCGAGGTTGCTGGTGGTGACGATGCTCGCGCTCAGGTCCCCGGAGCACTGGTCGGAGGCGGTGGCGCCCGGATCCACGTAGGGCGCGCCGTTGCACTCGAGGTAGGACGGGCCGGGGCGCACCTGGAGCTGAGGCGCCAGCGTGTCCTCGACCGTCACCGTGCGCGACACGGGCAGCGACACGTTGCCGGAGGCGTCCGTCGCCGTGTAGCTCAGCGCGTAGGCGGCCGGGAAGCTCATGTCCACCGAGCCCGTCCGGTTCGCCGGCAGCGCGCCCTGGCAGATGTCCGTCGCGGTGGCGCCCGGATCGGCGTAGTGGCCGCTGGCCACGCACTCCACGTATTCGGAGTCCGGGCCATTGAGCGTCACCGTGGGCGCCACGTGGTCGACCACCGTCACCGTGCCGACGCAGGAGGAGGAGTGGCCCGCCGCGTCCGTGCAGGTGAGCGTCACCTGAGTGTTGCCGGCGCCATACGGGCCGGGCTCGCTCTGCGTGCAGCCCACCAGATCGTTGTCCGGATCATACGAGCCGTTGTCGATGTTCGCGTACTCGCTGCAGCTGTACTCGGCCACCACCGTCACGTCCCTGCACAGCGCGACGGGCGCCTGGGCGGGAGTCTCCGGCAGCTCGGTGAGCTTGCAGAACGAGGAGCAGGTGCCGATCTCGCCGGAGCCCTGCGTCGAGCGGCCGTTGTGGATGCCGTTGTCGCACTCCTCGCCGAACTCCGGGTTCACCTGGCCGTCGCCGCACCAGTTGAGGTGGCACGAGTACGAGCACGTCTCATGCGGAGCCTGGTTCGCCACCGCGGGCTGGCCGTTGAGCAGGTCCCCCAGGTCGCACTCGCGGGTGGCCGAGCAGGCGGCGAGGCCACAGCCGGCGGCCACGGGCATGGCGCCGCGCACCAGGACGTAGGGCGTGCCCAGGTACTGCGTCTCGGTCTCCGGGTTCACCAGGTAGTCCGTGTAGCGACGCTGGCCGGGGATGGGCCAGCCAGAGGCGCTCATCGCCACCGCCGCGAAGGAGAAGGTGCGCTCCGGGTAGCGGGTGAACACCGAGCGCGCCGCGCACCCGCTGCCGATGAGCTCCGTGTCGGTGGTGGACTCCGAGAGCCGGTCCCCGTTCATCTTCAGCAGGTGCGCGCGGTCGGCGCAGTCCGGCACGCCCTGCACCTGGAAGCCGCCGAACGGCTCCAGCAGCGTCACGGCGGTGGGGTTGCGGGTGTTCTGATACGCGCAGCCCAGCGAGATGTACATGCCGGTGCGCTTCTGCTCGGAGTTGAGGACGAACTTGATGCTGTTCTCCACCAGCTCCGGCGTGTGATTGGTGGTCGGGTCCGTGCTGACGATGACCACGTCACCGTCGACGATGGCGCCCCAGGTGTCACGCGTCTGCACCGCCGCCTCGAACGCGGCCGGGCCGCTGTGGCACCCCGCATCACCGATGATGAGCGCGCGGTAGGCCATGAACTGCTCGGCCGTCATCGCCCGCCACTGCACGGGCGTCACCACGTCGATCTGCGCGGTCGGCGCCGCGGCGGCCACCGCCAGCGCCTCGCGGCTGGAGAGCCCGCCGCTCACGCTGCTGCCGAGGATCAGCACCTTGTTGGTGCTGTTGACCCCCTGGCGCCTGGCGTTCACGTTCGGCTGAGCCGCTGTCTCGCCCGGCGTCACACCGCATGCCGCGGCGGCCAGGGCAACGACACACAGCAAGGCTCTCCCCAAAGACTTGATCTTCATCTGGCATCCCCCACGATGCGCTGGACCTCGAAGGTCCGTTTTGAGACCAACCCCCGCCCTGGAACTCCGAGCGGATCCCCGACAGCCAGAAATCTCTTTCAGCCAGGGATGTGGGGAACCTTGAGTCGGGCGCGCAGTACGGCAACCGGGCACCGACAACGTGTGTTGAAAGGTTGAAGGCCTTCCTGTTTTTACGTGATTCTCTGTTTGGGCTCGATCAATCGACCTGCTTCGAGGCCGAGTCCGGAGCGACCTTGATCCACAGTTCGACATCCGTGCTGCACACTCGACGACTTTGCGTGTCTGCGGCGCGCTGGAGCCACGCGCTCTGCGTCGCCGTTCTGCTGATCGGCTGCAAGTCCAACCCGCCGTCCGCTACCGCACAGGATGCGGGAGTGGCCGCCGCGCCTGCTCGCTCGCCTGCTCAGGTGCAGGGGCCGTCGCTGTCGTATCTGAAGAGCGTGGACAAGGGGCGCTGCGAGTGGGTGCGGCACCCGCTGCGCGGCGGAGCGCCCATCGTGCTGTTCCGCTTCGACGAGGACTGCTCCCGCGCCACGGTGACCTGGAGCCCGAGCGGGAAGGAGGGCCTGGTGTTCATGTCGGGCTCCCGCCGGGCCTCGCGGGTGGACCTCGTCCAGGGAACGGGCGAGCCGCTGGACTTGAAGGGGCTGCCCCAGGCCGAGGGGAAGGATGCGCACGACCTCCGGGATCTCGAGGAGCTGGGCCTGGATGGGGAGGGGCGGCCCGTGGCCATCATCGGCGGCCCCTACTTCCCGAAGCCCGCGAATGACGCGGAGGGGCGGGAGGTCATCTCCTTCGAGGGCGAGCGCTACCCGCTGCCGGCGGACGAGGGCATGGCGGGGCTCGCCCAGGCCTACCGGTTCGAGGCCGGGGGCTGGAAGCTGATCGAGCGGAAGGCGAGCACCTTCGAGACGGACATCGCCGCGGGCACCGGCATCCTCGAAGCGAAGAAGGCGATGCGGCCCATCGCCCGGGCCGGCGCCCTCGCGCCTCCGCCGGGCGAGGAGGCCCCGGTGGGGGATGTGGCGAAGCTGAAGTCCCTCTTCCCGGGGCGCAGCGACGGAGCGGAGTGGAGGGCCCTCGCCACGCCGGGCGGGACGCTCTACTACCTGTCCCACTGGGAGGGAGAGGGCTCGGTCTACGCCTCCGCGCCGATGCGCTGGGCGCAGCAGGGCCAGTGGGTGGAGCTGAAGGGGTTGATGGCGGATGAGGGCACCGCGCTCGGGCTGGTCCTCGAGAAGGACCTGCTGCTCGTCTTCGAGAACGGCGCTCCGGGCTTCGCCCAGGTGTGGGACACCCGGACGAAGCAGCTCCTGCTGGGCGTCGAGGGCGCGCTCGCCCCGTTCTTCTGGCCCGAGCCCGTGAAGCCCTGACCCCCCCAGGTCGGCCGGACTTGCCGCGAACTGGTATGACAAGCATACCAGTCGGCGGCGCGCTCGCCCGACACGGGCACCTCCCCGGGGGGCGGAGCGGGGCGGCCCAGGCCCTGGCTCAGCTCTCGCGGTTGGAGGCCAGCTTGATGACGTTGACCATCAGGTCCTTCACCCGGCGCGGCTTGTTGCCACCGTTGTCACGGAGGATCTTGTCGATGTCGTCCGTGGGCGCGTGGTACTCGGGGATGAGGTCGCCGCCGCCCTTGGGGTTGGAGAGGCCCTCGAAGAGGAAGAGCACGTCCTCGCCCTTGCGCGTGAAGACGGCGCCGTCCTGCCGGTCGCGGTACTGGTTGATGTCCTGGTTGAGCCGGTCGAACGGGTCGGCCATCTGCTGGTTGGCCTGGCCGACGATCTCCCGGAAGTAGTTGGCCTGGCCTCGGGAGTTGGTGTCGACGACGGAGAGCCGCTGGTCATCCCACCGGCCGACCATGTCCGTGTTGATGACGCCGGAGATCTCCTTCAGCCCCAGGCCGGGGATGGGGTGGTCCACGAAGTACTGCGAGCCGACCAGGCCCTTCTCCTCGGCCCCCGTCCACAGGAACAGCACCGAGCGATCCAGCTCGCCGCGCTTCTGGGCCTCGACGAGCTCCGGGATGGCGGCCATCAGCACGCCGCTGCCGGAGGCGTTGTCGTCGGCCCCGTTGTTGACGGCGCCGTTGCGGCCCACGCCCACGTGGTCCAGGTGGGCCATCACGACGATGACCTCGTCCTTGTGGGGGCCGGTGCCCGGCAGCAGGGCCATGGTGTTCTGCGCCAGGCCATCGGCGCGGGCCACCTCCCGGAGCTGATCCACGCTCATGGGGCCCGAGCGCGGCGCCAGCGGCCGGCCGGCGGCCTGCATCGTCTCCTCGTAGCGGCGGGTGAGCACCTCGCGGGTCTCCGCGGGCATGCTCGGGTCGAGGTAGAAGCCCTCGTCGAACAGCTGGTGGCCGAACTCCTTGTGCGGCGCGTGCTCGTGCGCGGCGCCGTGGACGCCCTCGCGAGGCCCGCCCACGAAGGAGAACACCGGGAACTTCTGCTGGAAGGGGTCGGTCGGGTTCTGGGTGTTGGGCCCGACGAGGCCGTACTTTTTAGCGAAGTCCGCCACGTAGGCGGAGGCGGCGCTCAGGCCCTCGGAGGGGCTGTCGCGGCCCTTGAGCTCGTCCGAGGCCAGGTAGGCGATGTGCTTCATCGGATCCGAGTCATCCCCGGTGGAGGGCGTCGGCTGCTCCTGGCGAGGGGTGACGGTGAGGCCCCAGCCGCGCAGCGTGCCCGTGTCCTGGGTGGCCGTGTCCTGCACGGAGAGCGTCCAGGTGCCGGCGGCCTTCTCGCCCGCGAAGGCGGACAGATCGAAGCTGCCCTTGAGGTCATCCGCGCCGCCGCCCTGCTTGTTGGAGACGACGGCGTTCTTGCCGGAGGGGCTGGTCAGCGAGACGACGAGATCGCCCCGGTACGTGTGGGCGAGGTCCAGGTCCAGCTTGAGCGAGTCCACGGTGGCGTCGCCCGTGAGGACCAGGGAGGAGGTGACGGTCTTGTTGTCCTCGATGGGCGTGTTCGGCGTGACGCTCTGGGACAGGGGGCCACCGGCCCGAGGGCTCACGGCGAGGGGGCTCGAGGGGAGGGGAGCTCCGCCGAGCGCCACCTGCGCCCGCGAAGTCTGCGCGGAGGCCGGGGCTCCTTCGAAGCCGTCGCGAGTCCTCGCGGAGGCCGCCGGAGCCGGTGCCGTGGGCCTGGCCGCCGCACCCGTCGCGGTGTTCCGCTGGGCCGGGACGGACTCGCGCTGCGCGCCAACCCCCTGAAATCTCTCGCTGATTCTCGTGGACATGGTGCGCTCTCCCGGTGTGTGACGGTGTATGCTGGAGTTATCGCAAGTGGGCACATGTAGGTTGCGTGCCGCAGCGTCTTTTTTCGGGGAGGGCGTTCGTGCCGCGAAGTGCGGCGGTGCATCCCGGACCGAGGCTCGCAGCGTACCTCCGGTGCGGTCGGAGCAGCCAACCTGTCAGGGAATTGACCCATGGGCGGTGCTGGGTGACTTTGAGGCTCCTGTGACGACTCCGGAGAGCGGTACCGCCACGAAGCCCCAGCGCCATGCGGGCATGGTGCGCTGGTTCCACCCCGCGCAGCTCATCCGCACCAGCCTGGACGCCATCGTCTCGGCGGTGTTCGGCGTGCGCGCGGACCAGCGGCTCATCGAGTCGGTGGTGCGCCCCCAGGAGCCCTACTTCGACTACTCGCAGGTGGAGGACGCGGAGGGCCGCTTCTGGCTGGACTACGTGGCGGACACCGGCGACGGGTGGGACCCCACCTACTGCATCGCCCGGCTGCTGGCGCTGCCGACGCTCGAGGTGGGCACCGAGGGCGGGGCGCGACACGTCACCCCACGAGGACGGGTGCTCGTCTTCGGTGGAGACGAGGTGTACCCGGGCGCCAGCCGGGAGATGTACGAGGAGCGGCTCATCCAGCCGTACGAGGCGGCCATGCGCCGCTCGCACCCGCCCAGTCCGGACCTGTTCGTCATCCCGGGCAACCATGACTGGTACGACGGGCTGGCGTCCTTCATACGCCTGTTCTGCGCGCACCGCTGGGTGGCGGGCCGGCGCACGCGGCAGAGCCGCAGCTACTTCGCGCTGAAGCTGCCGCAGAACTGGTGGCTGCTGGGCACGGACGTGCAGCTGTACAGCGACATCGACGTGCCGCAGGTGGAGTACTTCCGCGCGGTGGCGGCGCTGATGGGGCCGAAGGACCGCGTCATCCTCTGCAACGCGGAGCCCGCGTGGATCCGCGCCACCGCCGCCAAGCGGCGCCGGGGCTACCTGGAGAGCAACCTGGACTACCTGCAGGAGAAGGTGCTGGGCAAGCGCATCAGCGTCTTCATCGCGGGAGATCTCCACCACTACCGGCGGCACGAGGATGCCGAGGGACGGCAGAAGATCATCGCCGGAGGGGGCGGCGCCTTCCTGCACCCCACCCACGCGCCCGCGGCGAAGGAGCTGCTGGACGGCTACGTGCTGAAGAAGACGTTCCCGGACGAGAAGACCTCCCGGCGCATCACCTGGAAGAACCTGTGGATCCTGCGCTACAGCCCGCTGTTCGGGCTGATGACGGGGACGCTCTACCTGCTGCTGGCGCTGGCGGCCTACGCGGAGGTGGGCCACCTGGGGCTGTCGCGCATCCTCGATGTGGTGTCCGCGGTGGGCCACGCCATGGTCCTGCGGCCGCTGACCCTGGTGCTGGGGGTGGCCACCCTGGGAGGGCTCGCGGGCGCCGCGGATGTGGCCTTCGGGAGGTGGCGGCTGCTGGCGGGCGCGCTCCACGGGCTGGGGCACATCCTGGGGGCGTTCTTCTGCGCCTGGGGCGCCACCTACTTCACCGTCAGCGTGCTGGGCGTCTGTCCGGAGCTGGCGGCGGATGGCCTGCACTGCACGGGGGGCTGGCTGCACCTGGCCGGCAAGTTCCTGCTGAGCGCGGGGCTGACGTTCGTCGGGGGCTACCTCGTCGGGCCCCTGGTGGTGGGCCTCTACATGATCGTGAGCGTCAACGGCTTCCTGGCCCACTCGAACGAGGCCTTCGGCGGCCTGGCCTCACCGGACTGGAAGAACTTCCTGCGCCTGCGCATCGATCCGGACGGCAGCCTCACCATCTTCCCCATCGGCGTCGAGCGCGTGCCCCGCAAGTGGAAGCAGACGCAGGCCGGGCCCTACGCGCCCGCGTACGAGCCCGACGATCCGAAGGCCACCGAGCCCGTGCTCATCGAGGAGCCCCTGCGCATCACCTGAGCCCGAGCCGGGGCGGGGCGCTCACTTCCCCGCCTTCCGATCGCGGAGCAGTCCCTCCTGCGTCACGGAGGCCACCAGCCGGCCGTCGCGGCTGAAGATGCGGCCATTGGCCAGCCCGCGCGCGTTGCCCGACCAGGGGCTCTCCATGGAGTACAGCAGCCAGTCGTTCATCCGCAGATCGCCATGGAACCAGAGGGCGTGGTCCAGGCTGGCGATCTGCATGTGGGGCTGCAGGACGCTCTGGGCGTGAGGCAGCATGGCGGTGGTGAGGAGGTTGAAGTCGGAGGCATAGGCCAGCAGGTAGCGGTGGACCTGCGGATCCTCCGGCAGCTCGCCGTTGGCGCGGAACCAGAGGGCCTTGGTGGGCTCGGCCTGCTGGGGGGCAAACGGGTCCTGGTACGTCACCGGGCGCATCTCGATGGGCTTCTCGCCCAGGAACTTCTCGCGCACCCGCTCCGGGAGCATGTGGGCCTGGCGGCTCAGCAGCTCGATGTCTGACGGGAGCCCCTCGGGGCCTGCGACCTGGGGCATGGAGGCCTGATGGGTGGGGCCCGGCTCCTCGCCGTGGAAGGACGCCATCATGGTGAAGATGGGCTGGCCCTTCTGGATGGCCACCACGCGCCGGGTGGTGAAGCTGCCGCCGTCGCGCACCCGGTCCACGGTGTAGACGACGGGCAGGGTGGCGTCTCCGGGGCGCAGGAAGTAGCCGTGCAGCGAGTGCACGCGGCGCTCGGGCTCCACCGTCTTGCTGGCGGCCGACAGCGCCTGGCCCAGCACCTGGCCGCCGAACAGCTGCCGGTAGCCCAGGTCCTGGCTGCGGCCGCGAAAGAGGTTCTCCTCGATGGGCTCCAGCTCGAGGAGCGACAGCAGATCATTCAGCACACGGCTCATTTCCAGCTCCACCTTCAGCCCAGCACGAGCGGCAGTGCCTTATAGCCGAGGCTGACCGGGGCGAACGGCTGTCGCACCGCGGGCCCTGCCCCGCGGCCGAGCGTCGCGTACCGGTCGAGCATGGCGCTCAGGGTGACGCGCGCCTCGAGCCGGGCCCGCGGAGCCCCCAGGCAGTACCCCAGGGGTCCAATCGCCCCCCCCGGTGCGGTCACCGAGCCCGCGCGTAGGCCGAGCGCCGCGCTAGGTGCCGGCATCTCCCGGCGCAACGCCACCATCCATGTCGGTGGGGGCGTCGCCGATCATCACCTCGGTCTGGCCCTCCTCGCCCGCGGCGTTGTCGCCGGGGCCCACCTCGCCGCCGGCGCTCACCACGCCGCCGGTGACGGGAGCGCCGCCCTCCTCGGGGATGAACTCCAGCATCTCCACGAAGGCCTGGCCGGGCAGGCGGAAGTCCATGCCCGTCACGCGCTCGCGGCCCTGCAGCTCGAAGAGCTGCTGCGCCACCGGGCCCGCCTGGATGCGCTCGTTGGAGAAGATGACGTAGACCTTCACCGGCCCTTCCTGGACGGGGACGCGGAAGCTGGCGTTGGCGATGGGGCGGCCCGCATCGCATTTGATGGAGCGGTTCTCCCGCGTCATCGTGAGCTGCCGGACGATGCCCTTCTGGGACACCGTGTAGAGCAGACAGTAGGGCAGCTGCCCGTCGCTGGGGACGACCTCCATCATGGAGCCGCCCACCTTGCGGATCTGCGCGCGCGCCTGCGCTCCGTCGTTGCCCTTGCTACAGCCAGCTCCCAGCGCCAACACTGCCACGGCCCATGACCACCGCGTCATGTGTTCCTCCCTCCGGCGTGGAACTACTCACTGTTGGGTGCAGCCTAGCCTGGACGTTACCTCTCAGGGAGGTGTGTTCGTCTGCTGGTAGACGGCGGGCCGCTCAGGGACGTTGATAGACGACGATTTGCGGCGTCTCGTCCAGGTAGAGCCCCGTGACGGGCGTCCGAGTGCCGAAGGCCTGCCAGATGTTGAACTCGTGCTCGCGGAACTCCTGGTGGTACTGGTAGGCGACGATGTCCGCGTCGAAGGGGCTCCAGACCGGCTGCAGGTCCGGCCGCAGCATCCCGTTCTGCTGGTAGTGCTGGAACGAGTAGCCCGTCACCTCGTGCAGGTAGACACGGGCGCCGGGGCGGGCGTGCTCGTTGATCCAGGGCAGCACGCCCGTGACGTGGCTGGACCAGAACTGGCGCTGCATGCCGAGCGAGGCCGCCCCGGGCACGCCTCCCGCCAGCTCCGAGTAGAAGGCGGTGCCGTAGGGGAACACGCGCACCAGCCCGATGAGCGCCGGAGCCATGAGCAGGGCGAACACCGGCACCGCGACGGCCGCGAAGGGCAGGGAGGGGCGGCGGGCTCGCAGGCGCTCCACCAGGGCCGAGCAGCCGCCCACCACCACGACTCCGGCGAGCAGGCCCAGGAAGGGCATCGACGGAATCCAGTGCTTCACCCCGCCGAAGTGCGGCACCTGTGGGTGGCTGATGATGAGGATGGAGAACACCGCGTTGACGGCCACCAGCGTCTCGGTGGCGGAGGGGCGCTTCACCAGCTCTCTCGTGCGTTCCGACAGGCTCAGCAGCCCGCGCCCCACCACCGTGAGCCAGCCCAGCACCATGGGCACGAAGAGGCTGGTGGGCACGGTGAGGGCCGTCTTCACCACCACATAGGCCAGGGGGAACGGCGGGGCGCGCATGAGGTCGCCCAGGTAGAACCAGGCGTAGTGCTCGTGCGTGGCGTGGAAGTTCAGGTACCACGCCACCCGATCCACCGGGTGGTGCCAGAGGTAGGGCCAGTGCAGGTAGAAGAGGACGGGCCCGAGGATGGCCATGGTGGCGATGGGCAGCAGCGCTCGCGCGGTGGGCTCGCTCACGCGGTGCAACTCGTCCAGCATCCAGAAGGCGCCCACGGCCAGCCCCACGAAGAGCAGCATGTGGGGGCTCAGGGGGAGGAAGCGCTTCTGGAAGGCCACCGGGCCCAGCGCGACGAAGAGCAGCAGGTAGAGCACCGCCACCGCGGCGAAGAGGCCCACGAAGCGCCAGGCCCACTCGCGGGCCACCGGGGAGCGCTGGCTCTCGCGCCACGCGCGCCACAGGGCGAACGGGACGAGCAGGAAGGGCAGGAAGAGGGCGTTGTGCTTGGTGGCGATGGCCAGCCCGAACGCCACGCCGCACCACACGCCCCAGCGCCGGTCCTCCATGGCTCGCCAGAAGGTGTAGATGACGAGCATCCACATGGCGGCCACCGGCATGTCGAAGGCGGCCAGCTCGGCGTTGAAGTAGTGGCGCGGTACGAGCAGGAAGGACAGGGCGGCGAAGAGCGCGGCGGCCCGCCCGTAGATGGCGCTGCCCAGCAGGAAGGTGAGCGCCGGCACCAGCGCCGCCATGGCGAAGGCGGGCAGCCGGAGCGCCGTCGCGGGCCGCAGCCACCCCAGGGTCTGGTGGAACAGCAGGTGCGACAGCCCGTAGAGCTCCTTCATCAGCACCGGGTGCTCGTGGTTGACGTCCCACGCTCGGACGATGGCTCCGTCCGTCAGCGCCATCGAGGGCGAGTGGAACAGCAGCCGGAACCAGCCCGCGTAGCTCTGCGAGGCGGCGAAGTAGATGCCCTCGTCTCGCACGAAGCCCACGGCCGGCTCGGTGAGGAAGAGGGCCGTGAAGGCCACTGCCCACAGGACCCAGGCGATGCGCCGCTCGTCCCGGGTGGGAGCCCGCCCCGTCTTCATGGGCTCCCCCCTGCGGAGCCCAGCGCGAACACATCCAGGCACAGCTGGCGTGCCTCGGCGTTGTCCGCCTGCGACCAGACCTTCACCGTGCGAGGCTCACCCGGAGGCAGCTCGCGCTCCGCCTCGTACACGCCTGGAACGCCCTGCCGCACCACGACGTCCACCAGCCGCTCGCCGCTGCGCGCATCGTCCACGCCCATATGGATGTTGCTCGCCCGGGGCCGGCCGAAGGTGTACTCGAAGATGAGTCCTCCCTCGAGGCGCAGCCCCGTGCCACCCGGGACGTTGTCGAACTCTGCCACCAGCCGGTCCTTGCCGCCGGGAGGGTGCATCCACAGGCAGTGGCGCGGCTCGTAGTGGATCTCATGCCACTCGGGCGCAACATAGAGGTGCGGCGGTCCGGGGCAGCGGTGCGCCCGCCCGTCGAAGGGGCACGGCCGCCGCGTGCCGTCCGGGGACTCCAGGTAGACGCGAGCGCTGGCGTACGCCTCGGAGGCCACGAAGCGGTGCGGCCGGTAGCGGCCATTCGTGTAGAGCGTCAGGGTGAGGTTGCCGGCCTGGAAGGGCTGCCCCACCGGAGTGCGGTACGGCCGGAAGGCCTTCAGGAAGTCGTCCTCGTCCGCGTTGGGGAGCCGGGGCTCGCCGAGCACCCAGATGCGCGGGTGCCGGGTCAGCTCGTCCCGGTCCGAGCCCAGGTAGCCGTACACCGGCACCTCGGGCGGGAGGTACAGCCGCGCGCGCTCGGTCCACCAGGGGAAGAGCAGCACCGCGTCTCCCGGCTTCAGCTCGGCCTGGAGCCGTTCGGCCACGGCGCGGTAGTCCGCCTCGGAGGCGAGCCGCCCCGGAAGCCGCGCGTAGAAGAGGAGGCACAGGAGCGCGACGAGCACCATCCCCCCGAGCTCGACCAGCGGGAGCGCGCGCAGGAGTGGCCTGTGGGCACGGGTGTCGTTCACGACGCGCGGGACCTTATCAGCCCCGGGGGCCGAGGTACCGGGTTCCGTCCCAACTGGTCTGGCTGTCGTACCAGTTCAGCCCGCGGGGGCCCGGGTACCAGGTTCCGTCCGAACTGGTATGGCTGTCATACCAGTTGGCGGACGAGGAGCCGGGAGGGGCTCCTTGTTCAGCGGAACTCGGCCATTCCGCGCTCCATGTGCACCGTTCGATTGGGATGGGGGGTGATTGCCAGCCTGGTGCTCGTGGCCTGCGCCACCGTCCATCCGCCGTCTCCCCAGCCCGCCGCAGGCGTGGGGCTGAAGTACCGGATCCGCGTCGCCTCCTAAGTAGGTAGGCAAAAGTTTCTTTACAACAAGGAACGGAGCCAGAAGTGGCGGGAGAGGACGCCCGCCTTGCGGA